>JAJXZM010000258.1 GCA_021780055.1 Acidobacteriota bacterium | reverse complement strand
GATGATATAGGGAAACAGCATTTGTTCTTCCTTCATCATGTGCATGCTGAGCTCGCCGCGCAACGACGTAAACAGCTCATAGATCCGCCCGAGTTCCGGATGGCGCTCGCCGTGCTTTGAAACCACCTTTGCCGAAAGAGGTTCCAGTCGATGGCTTTCCTCGCGGCAAAAGGCGTGGTGCTTTTCGACGATATGGTTGATTAAGGTGGCCAGAGGCTGCTCACTCCAGTTCGCGGCTTCAGCGCCCGGCTGGGTCGTACGGGCGGCGCCATCCAGCAGGGTTGCGACGTTGTTCACGTCAATGCCCGCCGCCTCGCAAGCCGCTGCCAGTGGTTTGCCCCCGCCACAGCAATAATCGATACCAAGCTTTTCAAATACGGCCGCACTCTCTGGCCTTTCAAGTGCAATCTCGGCGACGGTTCTTTGTGTGTCAATGCTCATCTTTCCTCCTTTTTCAACAGCCCCATGATTGGTCGCCGCAAACGGCAACCAGTACTCTCGCTATTACACTGCACGGCGCACGGGAGGGCTATGACTAAAGTCACGATGGGAGGATAGGAAGATTTCAGCCCTGATCGAGGGTGCTTCCTGGGAAGAACAGGCGGCGATAGACCGCCTGTTCATGTGCCGTGACGGTTGAAATTATCGCAACGTAATTACGCACACTTCAAACGCTCCGAGCGCCGTTTCGTCACGAACCAGGCGGGCCGTTCCAACGCCCGATTCCGCCGTCTCTTCGTTCACATACTGTTCAGAGGAACCGGCCGCGCCCGGCAGTGAAATCGTTGCCGGTCGGTTGCGCCGGTTGATCAGCAGCAGCTTGTGCTGGCCCGAGGGAGTCACGAAGCCCTGAGCATAAACTTCTGCTGAGCCTCCTTCTGTCTTCACCAGCTTGTCGCCCGGCCCGAAATTGTCATGCAGCAGTTTCAGTACCCATAAACGCGCGTTCGGCTGCCCCGTCGTCCAGTTCACCATGGAGACGCTTGGAAACTGCGTCGGGTAGCCGACCAGTTGCGATTCTCCCGCCACCTCGATTCCGAGGTGCGCCAGTTGCACGTAAAGATAGGCGTACATGGCGCCGCACAGGTTCCAGTAACCGTTCGGAATGGGGCGCACCAGGTGGTCTGCCGTATCGTAAGGCAGAATGCAGCCCAGTTCGTTTGTGTCGGTCTCGGTTTCGGGCGAGAGACGCTGGCGAATCGCCTGGATAAATCGGACAGAGTCCAGAAAGCGGTCGGCCTGGTCCCAGAAAGTGTATTGCCAGTTATTCAAGTTCTGGCCGGGCGTTGGACTGGCGTAGAAGTGGTAGGAAATCATGTCCAGCGGGGTCCCCGGCTTATGGTGCTGGTGATTAAGGAAGTACTCAAAAAACTTTGGATTCACCGAGGGCGCCGCCAGCGCCGCGCTTACAAACTTAATGCTGGGATCGACTTTGTGAATGGCTGCGGTCACAGCGTCGTAGAGGCGCGTGTAAAATTCCGGGCTCATGCCGTGTTCAAAATCCACTTCATTCAGCACTTCCCAGTACTGGATCTTGTAGTGATGTCCGGATTCATGCCGTTTGCCGTATTCATCCGTAAAACCGCCCTGAGTGTACCAACTGACCAGCCGCGCATAGTAATCAGCCACTTCCTTCATGCTGGGATCGCGCAAGGCATCACCCTGCTCATAATGCCAATCCACCTGGTCCGGGTCCGCTGGATAAGCCACCGGCTTGTCCGTCTTCCACATCCATTGCGGGATGGTGCTGAAGTTGATCATCACCGAGTGCCCAGCCTGGGCATTCATAAAATCTTCCATCATGGGATCGATCAGGGAAAAGTCCCACGAAGTCTTCCCGCCCGCGGGTGGCTCAAGTTCGGCCACACCCAACTTCGGGTAGGGTAGCCAGGGGACGTAGCGCACGTAGTCCGCGCCCAGCGCCTTCAGGTTCTCGAATACCCGGTCGTGGATTTTCGATCCGCGCCGCAGCGGCGGATTCACTACCACCTGCAGCGTCGGAGTCGTTTTGGAAACCTCCTGCACCTGGTTCCAGTCCACCTGTACCTTGCCTGTTGCCTGCGCAAACAAACAAGGGCCCGCCAGCAACAGCGCCGCAGCAGTGCTCATCCACAACCTTGTCCGCGTATTGAAGATTTTCATCAGCCGACTCCTCCCCCTATGAGGTTCCCTGTGCTTCCGGAAAAAGTAAGCCCATGCATGCCTCCTCCGGGCAGGGCAACATTAAACATCCGATTGCGGCTGTTGACCAGCAGGATTTTGCAATAGCTCAGATGTCGTTGAAGCACAACTTCTGAAAATGCCTTTCCATATGCTAACCCCGTGATGGCAACGGCTTCCGTTGCAGGGCCGCCGCCGCGTATGCTGCAACCGGGAAGTGTAGACCTCGGCTAAGATAAATCCATGAACTACGACGCAATCCTGTGGGTCTCATTTGGAGGCCCGGAGAAAGAAGAGGACGTCATCCCTTTCCTTGAAAACGTCCTGCGCGGCAAGAATGTTCCGCGCGAACGCATGCTGGCCGTCGCCGAGCATTATTACCACTTCGGCGGCAGGAGCCCCATCAACCAGCAGAACCGTGATCTGATCCGGGCACTTGAAACCGAACTTGCCGCCCACGGCCCTCATCTTCCCGTTTACTGGGGCAACCGCAACTGGCATCCGCTGCTCACTGACACCGTGGCCAAAATGAAGGCCGACGGAGTCAGGCGCGCACTTGCCTTTGCTACTGCCGCCTACAGTTCTTACTCCAGTTGCCGGCAATATCTGGAGAATATTGAAAACGCCCGTGCCGCCGCGGGCGAAGGCGCTCCGGTGATTGACAAGATTCGGCCCTTTTATAATCACCCCGGCTATATCACCGCCATGACGCAACAGGTGCAACAGGCGCTTGCGCAGTTCCCGGCTGAAGGAAGGAGCTCCGCCCACATCGTTTACACGGCACACAGCATTCCGCTCCGAATGGCGGAGAACTGCCAGTATTCGCAGCAGTTGCTTGAAGCTTCGATCCTGGTTTCTGCCGCGCTCGGAAGGTCGGGTGACCCCCTGGTTTATCAGAGCCGAAGCGGTCCGCCCACGCAGCCGTGGCTCGGTCCGGACATTCTGGAGCACCTGAGAGAAATTGGGCGCACGGGGCAGGTGCGCGACGTGGCCATCGTTCCCATCGGTTTTGTGTCAGACCACATGGAGGTGCTCTACGACCTCGACACGGAAGCCCGCCAGTTATGCGAACAGCTCGGCTTGAATATGGTCCGTGCTGCGGCTGTGGGTACCAACCCCGGCTTTGCCCGTATGGTCCGTGAGCTGATTCTGGAAAGAATGGAAGAGAATTCCGGCCGCCCGTGCGTGGGGAATCTCGGGCCTTGGCCGGACGTCTGCCCCGTCGGCTGCTGCCTGGCGCGACCTTAAGCGGCCCCTTCCGGCCTCTCTTTGGTCACCGCAATCGTCAGCACCGCCACGGCCAATGCCGAAATTATAGGGACCCAAAAGATGTTTCGTAATCCCGTTGCCGCCAGAGTGCCGCAGATGCTGGGTCCCGCCGTTCCGCCCACCAACGACACGGCCATAATTGCGCCGAACACGGTGCCCGTCTGGCGCGGGAAGCGGTCGCCCGCAACGCCCAGCGCCGTGGGATAAATGGATGCGAGTCCGAGGCCGATCACGCTGACGCCCAGCACCGCGCCGGAAAATTCGCGACTGTTGAAAGCCAGCATGGCTCCCGTCACTGTGATGGCGGTGGAGAGCAGCATGGTCCTCCGGCTGCCCAGCACCTTTAACAGGAATGCCGCACCCAGACGTCCCGCGCCGATGGCGGCGGTCAGGCCCGCCAGCGCCCAGTTGGCGCGCTCGGGCGCGGAGTGGAACACGCCGGCCACAATCTTTCCAGTCCAGACAAACATGCTGTTTTCGCTGCCCGATTCAAAAAACAGCAGCGCGCCAAAAAGCCACACCAGCGGATGGCTTAGAACGCGCAATAGTTCCGCCAGGCGCGTTCCCGCGTACGTGGGAGCGG
>JAJXZM010000354.1 GCA_021780055.1 Acidobacteriota bacterium | reverse complement strand
ATGCGAGAGCGTGGCTGGGCGGGCGGGGCGATTGCGTGGGAGCCATGGCAATCAACGCAGGTCGGGGCATTTTGATTGCCCTTGGCCAGCGCCGCGTAGTGAACGTCATCAAGCAGCCGGCTGTATTCGGCAAAATGGCACTGCTTGCAAACCTGATAGAAGGCCAGGGAGACGGCATGCTCGTCAGGGAACGTCCTGGTAGGGTGAGGAATCGTGGTAATGTCGCTATGGCAGTCGGTACATGCCAGCCCCGCGTGGACCGATCCGGCGAGCGCCTTGTGGTTGACGTAAATGGACAGTGATTTGCCGTTTCCCAGTTTTATTGAGGCGGAAGGGTCGCCGTGGCAGGCGACACAAACATCGTTGGATAACGCCTCGCCGGGCAAGGCCGCGCTGTGCGCTCTTGACGGAATCAGGAACGAACCCACGACAACCAGCAGTGCGACGAATCCGACGAACCCAGTCAGCTTGTGGCCCATCGAACCTCTCGTTTCTTCCGCGGGCGCCCCAAAAACTGCCACGTTTTGAGAGACATTCGCGAATTGGCGGAGTCTGCTCACGGTTTCCCAGGTGGTGCCGGTGGAAGTACGCCGGTGATCGAAGGGATCCGAACCCACCAGGTCCACCGCTGTCTCTCGCTAACAATCTAGGACCTCGGAAGGCCTTGTGCAGTAAATATGGTCACACTCTTTTGTGATGGTCATCACAGGGTGAGCTTCCACGGACCGAAGGGTCCTGAGTTGAAAAGCCTTCTCCACGGCAGATTTCGGGTTGTGATTAGCGTCACTTGCCAATGTGGCGAAGATCACGGCGACTTCGAGGTGTGTTGAGTATTCTTCGCTTCTGAAAGAACCGTTTGGGCCGCGGCTCAAGGGTCGGTGTGGGAACGGAACCCGCGGGACGAAGCTACATCGGGTGATAGTGCTCCTCTGGGGCCACGTTGAACCAGTCAGAGCGATAGACGGTTGCGGCAATCCCTCCCGGGACGGGCGCGAACCGTAACCGTTTGAAACAGCAGCGAGCAGAACCTGGCACGGCGAGTGTGAATTATGAACGCCTGGCAACGGTGCACGGTAGCGACGATAGCGGTTCTGGTGCTCTCCCCGGCAGGCTGGGCAAAGGGCTCGGGTGCACCCGGCGGTCTGGATTGTCTGGCTTGCCACGGTCAATCCGGTTTCACGGATTCGAACGGCCACGACATCCATATTGATCAAAAGCAATTCGCATCCTCCGTTCACGGGGCGCTGGGCTGCCAGGCTTGCCATTCCGACGTTACAGAGTTCCCTCACAAGTTGCCTGTCCAGAAAGTGGCCTGCTCCATGTGCCACGCTGATGAAGGTTCGGGTGTCGAGGCCAGCGTGCACAAAACGGTGATGAATAACCCTTCGTCGCCCGCCTGTCTGAATTGTCACGGGAATCCGCACATGATCGTTCCCGTGAAAGACTCTCGTTCTCCCGTCTATGCGCTGAACCTGCCGCGCACTTGCGGAACCTGTCACGGAAATCCCGAAGTGGCCAAGAAGTATGGACTTCCTAACGTCTACTCGCTCTACATCGATTCCATTCACGGATTTGCTCTTACCCGCGACGGGTTGCTGGTGGCAGCCACGTGTACAAGCTGCCATGGGTCTCACAAAATCCTGGCGCCGAACGATCCTCAGAGCAAGGTGTTCCGGACCAATATCCCCAAGACGTGCGGAACCTGCCATGCAGGAATTGAGGAGCAATATTTCCAGGGGGCCCACGGCAAGGCCCTGAATGCCGGCGTGTCCGACGCACCCGTCTGCACCAGTTGCCATACGGCGCATTCCATTGAGAGCGTCCGCACGGCGGAATGGCAACTAAAGACAACCGCCAAGTGCGGAAGCTGCCACCAGGAGCGCGCGAAGACTTACGAAGACACGTTCCATGGCCAGGTGACGACGCTCGGTTTTGTGGTTACGGCCCGGTGCTGGAGCTGCCACGAAGCCCATGAAATCCTTCCGGCGTCTGATCCTCGATCATCGATCGCGCCGGCAAACCTGACCAGGACCTGCGGCAATTGTCATGGACCCGTGACAAAGAGCTTTGTCAGTTATGACCCGCACGCCAACCCTCGAGATCGCAGGCACTATCCGGGACTCTACTACACGGCCCGCTTTATGAATTTCCTGATGCTGGCGGTGTTTGGCTTTTTTGGCTTGCACACCATTATGTGGTTCATTCGTTCCATGATTGAACGGCGAAAGAGTGAAGGAAAGGATGAGAAGGCTGCGTCCGAATAGCGCGGCAGAGGTGAAATGGTGAATCAAGAGCAGGAGTCCCGCTACTATTACAGATTTTCACCGGGCAAGCGATTGCTGCATGGAACTCTGTTCTCCACGTTTCTGGGACTGGCGCTCACGGGACTGACCTTGAGATTCAGCTATGCCGGCTGGGCCTCTGCCTTTGCACACGCGGTGGGAGGGTTTGGCGCAATCCTATTCTTCCACAAAGCATTTGGAGTGTTGCTGACGGCCGCTTTTCTTTTCCACGTTGCGAACGTCTTGCGCCTTACTTTTTTTAAAGGGCAGCCCGGAATGCTTTGGGGGCCTGGGTCCCTGGTGCCACAACCGAAAGATATTACGGATATGATGGCGCATTTTCTCTGGTTCTTTGGCCTGGGCCCAAAGCCGAAGTTCGACCGATTTGCATACTGGGAGAAGTTTGATTACTGGGCCGTCTTCTGGGGAATGGCCATCATCGGGTTGTCCGGATACAGCATGTGGTTTGCCCCCGCGGTTGCCCGGGTCATTCCTGGCTCGTGGTTTAATGTCGCGCTGCTTCTGCACGGCGACGAGGCTCTGCTTGCTGTGTGGTTCATTTTTACGATCCATTTTTTCAATACCCATTTGCGGCCCGGCAGCTTTCCGATGGACACCGTGATCTTTACAGGCCGGATGACCGAAGAAGAATTCGCCGAGAAACATCCCATCGAGTATGAGCGCTTGGTGAAACGGGGAGAACTGCAGGCGCTTCGAGGTGATGAACCGCAAAAATGGTTCCTTGTCTTTGGAAAAATTGTGGGCTTTGCGGCTATCGTCACCGGCTTTATATTGCTCATACTTACTCTGTTTTCCTTCCGGCTGTAATCCTGCAGCAAATATTTGGCAGGGTCCCTGGCCCACGGCCCGGCAGGGGCTCCGTCCACACATGTCGCAGCGGGTTGACCTCGTAACAACGCCTTCGACGGTCAATAGAAGCTGAACTGGAACCGGGAGATAAAGACATTTTCCGCGGGACGATTTCCAGCTGCCGAGCCTCTGTTGAATCGGGTATGCCCGTAGTTGAAAACAACCTTAAAGTACTCATGAGGATACCAGTTGAAGCCCACAAGAAACCCATCAGCGTTATGAGCTGAAGCCCCCGGATCAGTAAGCAGCGGAAATGCTGACGGATCAACATGGAGAGAGTTTATTCGCCCTGCAACTTCGAACGCTCCCCAGTGGTGATTGGCAGGATCGAATGCATGAGCGGGCTTAACGCCTGTGTACGAAGCGTTCTCTCCCGTCAGCACGTAGGACGCAGAAGCCTGCCACGCTGTGTTGGCAACCCGACGGGTCACAGTTCCAAGGCGAACATCCTGTGCAGACATAGCATATTCCGCCATCATGCCCATACGGCGCCAATAATAGCTGGCTTGCGGTGTAATACGCGTGCGCTCTCCGTCTGCAACGGCGCCGCGGCGATAGGAGAAAAATTGGGCCAAACCCGCGGTCGAGAAGGAAGGCAAGGTTCCTTTTTCACTGCCTGCGCTTCCCCCTATCCCAAAGCCGAGCCCCGCAAGCGGAGATGTTGTGTTGTCCCGGAGCGGATATGCAAAAATACGAAACTCTGCGTCGGCACCATGATTGGTCCTGTTCTCCGAGCTGCCACCGTCGGGGACACCGCGGAATATTCCACCCATGTAGTTGAGCCTTTTTCCCAACAGGTCCCCATGAAGCTGAATTCCGATGTCGCGGTCCGGGATGAGGTCAGTGGCAAGCGCCCTTTC
>JAJXZM010000511.1 GCA_021780055.1 Acidobacteriota bacterium | reverse complement strand
GAGGAAGAGCGCCCGATCACGGCCCAGATTTTTGGTGCCGATCCCGATCATCTGGCCGATGCAGCCCGCATGATTGAAGATCTGGGTTTCGACATGGTTGACTTGAATCTTGGCTGCCCCGCCAAGAAAGTGGTGAAGTGCGGCGGCTCGGGTTTGCTGCGCGATCTGCCTTTGCTCAAAACGATCTTTGAACAAATTCGCGCCGCGGTCAGTATTCCCTTTACGATCAAAATCCGCGCGGGGTGGAGCGACGAAGAGATTGTCGCTCTTGAGGTCGCGAGATTAGCCCAAGAATCGGGCGTGGAGGCCATTGCCATTCATCCTCGTACGCGTATCCAGGGCTACAGCGGTCGCGCCCGGTGGGAGCTTATTGCGGAAATCAAAACCGCCGTGAACATTCCCGTGATCGGCAATGGAGATGTTATGGCGCCGGAGGATGCGCTGCGGCTGCGGGAACAAACCGGATGCGACGCGGTGATGATCGGTCGCGCCGCGCCCACCAATCCATGGATTTTCCGCCAGATGGAATCGTTCGCGCGGACGGGCAATTATGAACATCCTTCAGACGCCGACCGATATCAGCTGATCCGCGATTACTACGCCATGCTGGTTGAGGAAGAAATGCCCGGGGCGATCGGCAAGATGAAGCAATTTGCAGGCTGGTTCACCCACGGAGTGAGGAACGGAGCCGAACTGCGCCGAAGCGTGCAGAGCGCGAAAACACCCCAGGAAGTGCTTGTGAGGGTGGATGAGTTTTTTGGGAATCCGGCTACGAACTCAATTTCAGATCAGGTGGTCGCCTCGGCATAAAACAAAGAACGAGGCCGGCACAGGCTACGAAGTTTCCTTCTCGAAGCTTTTCTCCAGTTGAAGCTGCCGGTAAGCTTCGCTGCGGGAAATACCGCGCGCGCGCGCAATCACCTTCAGCGCGCTCCGCTCGTCAATTCCTTCACTTGCTCTCAGCCTTTCAATTTCCGCGTGAAGTGAATTGCCGTCTCCGCCACTCTCCGATGGCGCCGGTCCCGGGCCCAGGATCACCGTCAGTTCGCCTTTCACAGGCGCCTTCTTTATTAGGTCGCGAATCTGCCTGACCGTACCTCGAAGGAATTCCTCATGGACCTTTGTCACTTCACGGGCAATGACGGCTTCGCGTTCACCGAGAATTTCATGAACGTCGCGCAGCGATTCAACAATGCGATGTGGCGCTTCATAGAAAACAACCGTTTTTTCAAATGCGGCGAGCGATGTCAAAGCCTTGCGCCGCGCCGATCTCTTCGCGGGCAGGAATCCCGCAAAAATAAACTCGTTCAAGGGAAGCCCGGCGGCAACCAGCGCCGAGACCATCGCCGATGGCCCCGGTATGGGGACTACCGGAATCTTGTGCCGGACAGCTAGATGGACCAGCCGGAATCCGGGATCCGAGAGGACTGGCATACCGGCATCGGAAACCAGGGAGACAACGCTCCCCTGCTCCATGCGAAGAACAAGCTCCGGCGCGCGTGTCATCTCATTGTGCTCATGGTAACTGATGGTCCGCGTGTGAATATCGTAGTGGTTCAGAAGCTTCTGGGTCCTGCGAGTGTCTTCGCAAGCAATCAGGTCCGATGACTTCAGCGTGCTCAGCGCCCGGAGAGTGATGTCCTCCAGATTACCGATCGGGGTCCCCACAATAAAGAGTTTGCCAACCTGCTGCTGCAGGGAGGACGAAACACGGGTAGATATCGGGCCATTCATGAGGACCATCCAGTTAGCGAATTGCTACGGCTGCGCGTTGCACACCAGTGTACCAGTTGCATGGCCCGGGCACAACGTGTCCGGCACGAAAAGCGGGCATAAAAAAATCCATGCACGTTGCCTACACAGGATCGCCCCCGGCGGAACTGGCAGGGGACACAACTCTTTTGACCCGGGATTACGCCGGTTGCTATAATGACAGTCCGAAAGACTAGGAGGTTGTTTTGCCCCTTTACGAGTATCGATGCGAACAGTGCGGTTCGCGGATTGAGAAGATTCAGAAGTTCAGCGATCCCCCGCTGGGAACCTGCGAGAAATGTGGCGGGGCACTCACCCGTCTGCTTTCGGCGCCGGCAATCCAGTTTAAAGGGACCGGATGGTACGTCACGGACTATGCCCGGAAGTCAACGTCGGGGGAGGCCAGCAAGGCTGACAGCAGTTCTTCAGCAACATCCGCATCGTCCCCCGCGCCGTCTTCCTCTGAAAGCAAACCCTCCGATTCAAAGACATCCGTAAATAAATAGCGGGACGCGGGACACTGGCCAGGCTGGATTGCAGCGGCGCGGGAAGCAGCGTCTGAGTGGTTGCGAAATTTTGCCACCACCGCCCATAGAGTGGTTGCCTTGAGGGGCAATTACAGCTTGAGCGTCTTGAGATACTTTCGGAAGTCACTCCCTATGGTGGGTTCCTTGAGCGCAAACTCCACCGTTGCCTTCAGAAATCCGAGCTTATCGCCGGCGTCGTAATGCTTCCCTTCAAAGATAAAACCGTAGATCGGCTCGTCTTTTAGCAGGTTCTTCAGGGCGTCCGTCAACTGAATTTCGCCTCCCTTCCCACGGCGCGTTGTGGCGAGTTTCCTGAAAATTCCGGGCGTCAGAATGTAACGTCCGATGATCGCCAGGTTCGAGGGAGCATCCGACGGGGACGGTTTTTCAATAAGATCTGTCACCTTAAACAATCGGCCGTTCCACTTGGAGTTGCGCACTGGTTCGGCCGCAATAATGCCATAACTTCCCACCGTTGACTTAGGAACTCGCTCAATGGCCAGGATGCTGGCGTTGAATTCATCAAAGACCTCAGCCATCTGCTTCAGGCACGGGACCCGGCTGTCGATCACATCATCGGAAAGCACCACGGCAAAGGGTTCCTCGTCCACCAGATCGCGCGACATCAGTACGGCATGTCCAAGGCCCTTCGGGTATTTCTGCCGCAAATAGACAACGTCGCACAGAGACGAAATCGCGCGGACCTGCTTGCGCAAGGGATTTTTACCGCGCCCGGCCAGCTCGTACTCAAGCTCGGCTGAAACATCAAAATGGTTTTCAATGGCGCTCTTGCCTCGACCGGTTACAAAGATTGTCAGCGGAATTCCTGCGGCCGCAACTTCCTCTACTGCGTATTGAACCAGAGGCTTATCTACAACGGGAAGCATCTCCTTGGGTTGCGCCTTGGTGGCCGGCAGGAACCTGGTACCTAATCCGGCCACAGGCAATACAGCTTTGCGGATTTTCATGGTTGTCTCCGTGACGGTATCTGTGAGGCGTTGCTGACTCGAAGGTTAAGTCTAACGCCTTCGCCGGAACACAGTCAAAGGTTAAGGGAAATGCCACCTGTCCGACGCCGGGACACAATGCTTCCTCAACATACAAGCTGCGCGGTTGCCTCCACTATGCATGTTAAGATTAATGACTATGCTTGTTCTTGGAATTGAATCCAGTTGTGACGAAACAGCTGCCGCTGTGGTGGAAGACGGCAAGCGAATTCTGTCGAACGTCGTCGCCTCGCAAATCGCAATCCACGAAAGATTCGGCGGCGTTGTACCTGAATTGGCGTCGCGCGAGCATTTGAGAAAGATTGTGCCCATCGTCGATGAAGCGTGCCAGCAGGCCGGAACCCGGCTGGACGACATCGAAGCGATTGCAGTTACCGAGGGCCCTGGCCTGATCGGATCGCTGCTGGTAGGCCTGGTTTACGGCAAGGCGCTGGCGCTTTCATTAAGAAAACCACTGGTCGGAGTGAACCATCTTGAGGGTCACATCCACGCAGTCCTGCTTCAGAATGCGATGGAGCAGCAAGAGGGCAAGCCCATCCCCGCTGCTGGTTTCCCAAATATCACCCTCGTGGTTTCGGGCGGGCACACCATCCTGTACCGGGTAGAATCGCATTCGGCTCCGGGAACTGCCGCCCCGTCGTTCTCTTACAGAATGCTCGGCCAAACGCGCGATGACGCGGCTGGCGAAGCGTTTGACAAAGTTGCCAAGCTCCTTGCTCTCGGCTAT
>JAJXZM010000445.1 GCA_021780055.1 Acidobacteriota bacterium | reverse complement strand
CTACAGGCCGCTCCCGTCGTGATTTCCTACGCAACGTGCGCCTTTTCCAGCTCGCTTTCCGCCCGACCGCGGGCATACCGGACTATGCTGGACAGCGTTGTCGGATCAATGGCCTGGAAGGCGTCGCATCGGGGTAGCCCGGATGTGAAGTCCGCCACTTCAATGATCAGTCCGTGGCTGCCAAACTCCAGCGCCGCACGGCTGGCGGGTTCAACCATCGCTGCGACGCCCGTGGCATGGCTCGGGTCCACAATCACCGGCAGGAAAGTATTGGCGCGCACCGCAGGAATCACGTTCAGGTCCAACACGTAACGCGAATATTCACCGCCCGCAAAGGCCTTGATGCCACGCTCGCATAGGACGATATCCAGGTTGCCCTGCTCGGCGATGTATTCGGCGGCGCCCAGCCATTCCACCAGGCTGGCAGCCATTCCCCGCTTCAGCAGAACAGGTTTGTCCACCCGTCCCACTTCAGCCAGCAGCGGGTAGTTCTGCATGTTGCGGGAACCAATCTGGAGCATGTCTGCAAATTCCGCCACCTGCTCAACCAGGCGTGTGTCCATCACTTCGGTCACCACCGGCAGGCCGGTCTCCTCGCGCGCCTTGCTCAGTATGCGGAGCCCGTCCTGGCCCGTCCCCTGAAAGTCGTGCGGCGACGTGCGCGGCTTGTATGCGCCGCCGCGAAGCATGTCTGCGCCGGCGTTCGCAACATCACGAGCCACGCTAAGCGTCTGCTCTTCGCTCTCCACCGCGCAGGGACCGCCGATCACCACAGGGCGATCGCCGCCGAATCGCACGCCCCGCACCTCGACGGCGCGCGTATCCGTCCTGCCATATTCCGGATGTGTTGCGCGGCACAGAAGGGGACAAACTTTCGGCAGATCAGAAAGGCTGACTTGTCCGGCAATCTTCATGATTGCCCTCCTTTACCCGACTCGACACAATTAACAGGAGCGGCTCGCGGAGAAGTATCCGTCGGGCAGGCCCTTGCGGCGTCTTAACTTCACAGCGCCGCGAAGGGCGCACGGTGCGAGTCCCTGCAGCTAACCTTTTTGTTCGGAGCCACGGTCGCTTTCAAAAATGGCCATGGCTTCCATTTCAATCAGCAGGTCCGGGCGGCACAGAATGGCCTGGATTCCGGTGGATGCCGGAAGCGGGTCCAATCCCTGCTGCTTAAAGAACTCGGTGCGAATCTCATTGAACGCGTCATAGTCGCGCTCAATGTCGCGCAGGTAGCAGGTGGTTCGCACCACGTCTTTCCAGGTTGCGCCCTCGGCCTCCAACAGAGAGGTGATGTTCTGGTAAGTCCTCCAGGTCTGCGCCCGGAAATCTCCCTGGTGAATGCTGCGGCCATATTCATCCACGCTGGCTGTGCCGGAAATCAAAAGGATGGTCATACCCTTGATGTCCAGCCGCATGCCGCGCGAGAACGACGAGGGGCGATCGTAACAGTAGGCTTCATTTAGTACCTGGGGGGCACTGATGGCCTTCCTGGAAACCGGCTTGTGGTTTTGTTTTGCGGTGTCGACATCAGTGCTTGTTTGAAGCTGACTCATTGTATTTTTCCTCCTTGTCAGACTGGCGGATGCCATGGCTCAAACCGCCAGCCGTAGCAACCCAGATGTCCTTTCCTTGAAATGTCATGTTGAGTATGTAGTTGTGCGCAATTGACGTGGGTGTTTCAATTGTGCGCTTGGTTCCATCCGGACGCGTGATGATGATCTCGCCACGACCCGCCGTTTCAGCCTTGGCTGAATCGAGAGCTTTCCAGTCTGCCGGGCGGTAGGTGACCCATGTGTTCGTTTTGTAATCGAGTTCGCTCAGGCCCTTCTGCGTGCAGGCCCAAACTTCGTTGCCGCGCGACTGGACGCCGTTGATAAAGTCGTCGGCCAGCCCGCTATCTTTGCTCAGGTAGTTATGCCAGTTGCGGCCGTCGTATCCGCTGAGGCCGAAATAAGTGCCCGCCCAGAACATTTTCGTGTCCGGGTTATAGGCTATGCTGCTGACGATAATGTGGATCAATCCCTCGTTGCGGTAAAGGACGATCTCCATGGAACCGTCAGGGTCCGTGTACGGCCTCCAATAGTGGCCGGCAAGGTCATAAACGAGAACGCCGCCGCCCCAAATTCCGAAGTATGCCTTCTCCTTGCTGAAGGCGATGGCGTAAGCCCAGGGCTCGTCAAAGGGCGAATTCTGCTCATTGAAAATGGACCAGTCGCCGGTGTTCAAATCCAGCCGGCTGATGCCTGCCGCAGTTGCCGCCCAGACGCTCCTGCCATGGATCGCCACGCTGTAAACCAGGTCGTTCGCCAGACCGCTTGTCAGGTTGGTGTAGTTCTTAAACTGGCCCGCGGAATAACGGCTGAGCCCGCCAAAGGTTCCAGCCCAGACGTCGCCGGTTTCTTTGTCCACGGCAACGGACATCACTACCCGGCCGGCAAGACCGTCGGCAGTGGTAAAGACTTTTTCCACCTTGCCGTTCTCAATCAGCACCAGCCCGTTTGCAGTCCCAGCCCACACCTGGTTGCCATCGATCGCCACAGAGTAGACTTCACCTTCAGGAAATCCGTTGGCAGGCGTGTAATTGATCCATTTCGTGTACAGCGGAGGAGCCTGGGCCATCAGGCCGGTTGTGGCTAAGAAGAACAATCCAGCTCCAAGTAGGAAGCACACACGCAATGAATTTTTCATCGTTCCCTCCAGGGGCGCCTGCAAGGCAAGACCCCCTGCGCATCTTCATAAGGTCTTCAAAAATTCGATCAGGTCGTTCAACTGCACCTTGTTCATGTCAGAAGTGATTCCGTGTTTGTCATCGGGATTGAATTCGGTCCAGATGCTTTCCAGCGTCAGCGCCTTGCCGTCATGGAGATACGGCGCGCGCATGTAAACGCCTTGGATTTGTGGCACGTCAAAAGCCTTGACGTTGTCCCATTTGGTGGACGTCCCAACGTCCTCCCGAACCCGCGAAGTGTAATGCGTTTGCGGAGCGTGGCAATAGTAACAGCGGTCGCGTTCCGGAATGATGGCCCCGGCGTTCGTCCTTGTCCTGAAGAAAATCTTCCGGCCGGCTTCCTGTGCCGCCGTCAGATGGCCATCCGCCGCAAGGTGCGGATTGGGCGGCAGCTTGAGCGAATCAATGTAGGTCACCAGATCTTTTACCTGCTCGGGACTGAAACCTTGCGACCTGAAAATGTACATGGCCGTGCGAGGGCCATCCTGAGTGGCAAGGTTTGGATTCAAGCCGTTCCATTTGAAAGGCGATGTTTCCGCAATGCTGAGCAACGTCCGATTTTCAACAATATCCTTTCCCAGATCTGGCGTTTCAAGGCTCCAGACCAGGCCATCTTCAAAGCCATTGTGCGGATGGCAGCTTGCGCACGCGAGCTGCGCCTGGTAGCAGAACCTTGCATCATAGAAAAGCTGCTCGCCGCGTCGCTGGGCGGTGATTTCTTTTGGGCCGCCCAGGTCAATCGTAGATGCAACCTTCAACTGCTGCAGGTCAACCACGCTGATCGTATCGTCGGTGCGGTTTGCAATGTAAGCAAAACGGCTGTCAGGCGAAACCACAACGGAGGTGGGGTTACGTCCAACGTCCAGCCTCTTCTCAACAAACTGCCGGGCGGAATCCAAACGGTGCGCAAGATCCTCCGCGCCGTCGATCCGCGTTCCCTTCAGCAGTTGATTGAGTTTCGCGATGTTGATGATGGAAACCACGTTGGCGCCGGACGCGGTGACCAGGGCCAGCTTTCCATCCGGTGTCGATGCGGACCCATACCCATCGGCGTAGTAGTGGTCAATGTCATCCAGCAGAACTTCTTTCACCTGTGTCGACTGACCACCCGGAAGCCCCGGCTTGACGATTGCAAGACCGTTGGTCAGATACCATCCCTGCTGGATCTGAACCAGAGGAATCAGGTTGTGGGGCTGCTGGAATGGAATCAGAAGGTATCCGCCATCCTGTGCCGGCACCTGAGCAATTTGTCGAACCTGAATGGCTCCAGGAATCTCGATGCGG
>JAJXZM010000549.1 GCA_021780055.1 Acidobacteriota bacterium | reverse complement strand
GTTGATTCGGCCGGCTCGTAATCCACCGAGTGCGTGTGCCGGTCCAGTAGCAGCGAGTAGGGGTGCGCCTCGTGATACTTCGAAAGCGCGCGGATTCCGTAGGGCGATAGGAACTCGTCTTCGTCCAGCATGTATTTCAGCACGCGCAGCAGCCGCTCGCGTGTGGGGATCGAGAGCAGCCGCCGCAGGCCCTGCTCGGAACTTCTGCAGGTGTCCATCAGGTTGGCCGTGTTGGGATGGAAATCCAGAAACCACTGCATCCTGGCCTTAAAGCCGGAAAAGCGGTTCACGATTTCCGGCTCCAGCGTCTGCACCGCAAACAGCGGAATCAGCCCCACCATGGAGCGGACTTTCATAAAGACGTGACGCGCATCGGACAGGTGCAGAACGTCGTAATAGAAGCCGTCCTCTTCGTCCCACAGCTCGATGTCCTTGCCGCCGCGGTTGTTCATGGCGTCCACGATGTAGACAAAGTGCTCAAAGAACTTACTCGCCACGTCTTCGTATGCGGGGTCTTCCTTGGCCAGCTCAAATGCAATCACCAGCATGGTCAGGCTGTACATAGCCATCCAACTGGTCCCGTCCGACTGCTCAATGGATTCGCCCATGGGCATCGGCTTCGAGCGGTCGAAAATCCCGATATTATCGAGCCCCAGGAATCCGCCCTCGAACACATTGTTGCCCTGCGGGTCTTTCCGGTTCACCCACCAGGTGAAATAGAGCATCAGCTTGTGAAACACGCGCTCCAGAAAGTTCCTGTCACCCTTGCCGCGGCGCTTCTTTTCGATCTTGTAAACGCGCCACGCCGCCCAGGCATGCACGGGCGGATTTACGTCGCCAAAGGCCCATTCGTACGCCGGAAGCTGGCCGTTCGGGTGCATGTACCATTCACGCAGCAGCAGAATCAGTTGCCGCTTGGCGAAATCCGGATCCACCAGCGCCAGCGTGATGCAATGGAAACCCAGGTCCCAGGCCGCGTACCACGGGTATTCCCACTTGTCTGGAATGGAAATTACATCGTTGTTATAAAGATGAACCCATTCGCGGTTGCGCCCCTGCCAGCGCTCGGGTGGCGGCGCGGGGCACGCGGGATCGCCTTCCAGCCAGGTCCGCACGTCGTAATGGTAGTACTGCTTGCTCCACAGCATTCCGGCCAATGCCTGGCGCATCACGCTCTTGGCGTCGTCAGCAAGACCCTGCGGCACAATCGTCCGGTAATATTCATCGGCTTCCGCAATGCGTTGTTCAAACAAGCCGGTAAATGAATCGGCCAGCATGCCGGAGGTGGGCTGGGTGTTCGTAAAGCGCAAACGAATTTCTGCGCTTTTGCCCGGCTCAATCGTCAGGTGGTAGTGCGCCGCGCCCTTGGTGCCGTCGCTTGAATTCGCGGCAAACTGGTCGCCGTGAACCACCACGTTGTTGATGCCATCTTTCACATAAGGTGTCCGGTTCTCTACGCCGAACAGCCGCTTAAAGTTGGTCTCGTTCCCGGTGAACAGCAGATTGGGAGCGTCCTCAGCCACAAGCCAACGTGTGCCGTAATATTCGTGCTCCACTTTCATCACGCTGGAGCCGTCAACGGGCTGGTCTTTTGACACTTTGGGACGATGGTCGCCGCGCCCCCACGACCACCGGTTGCGGAACCACACTGTCGGCAGCAGGTCGAGTTGCGCCGCTTCCGGCCCGCGGTTCCACGCCGTCACCCTGATCAGAATGTCTTCTTCACTCGCCTTGGCGTATTCCACAAACAGATCGAAGTAGCGGTTTTCATTGAAAACGCCAGTATCCAGCAGCTCAAACTCGGGGTCCCCGCGCCCGCGCCTGCGGTTTTCTTCAACCAGCTGCGTGTAGGGAAACTCCGCCTGGGGATACTTGTAAAGAAACTTCATGTAAGAGTGCGTGGGAGTGGAGTCGAGATAAAAGTAGTACTCCTTAACATCTTCTCCGTGGTTGCCTTCGTTCCCCGTCAGGCCAAAAAGGCGTTCTTTCAGGATGGGATCGCGGCCGTTCCAGAAGGCGAAAGCCAGGCAGATGTACTGATGCCGGTCGCAGATGCCGCCAATGCCGTCTTCGCCCCAGCGGTAAGCCCGGCTGCGCGCATGATCGTGCGGCAGATATTCCCACGCCGTTCCGTTGGCGCTGTAATCCTCGCGCACCGTGCCCCATTCGCGCTCCGAGAGATACGGCCCCCAGCGGTTCCAGTGGCGGTCGTGCAGCCGCGATTCTTCAATCCTCTGCTCTTCTGCTGTCATAGGGGGGATTGTATCCCATGTCGCAGGTTTCGCGCTTTAACGCCGCAAACCTCGCATTGACGCTGGCCGTGGACGGTGCTACAAGCAATAGGTAGGACAAAAACGAAGCAGGGCAGCGGAAAGTCATTCGGCAGGCACCGGCCTCGAAGCTTTCCTGCCGGGCGCAGAGGGTCGTTGCGCCGTTCCGCTAAGCTGCCTGAAGGAGCTGACCATGAAACGACGAGATTTCCTGAAAAAAGGCACCGCCGCCGCGGCAGGCCTGGCAGCCTCACAAAGTTTGTTGCAGCCGCTTGCGGCTGCTGATACGGGTGCGCGCCCGGGAAGGACGATTCCCCGCCGTCCGCTGGGAAAGACCGGCGAGAATCTTTCCATCATCGCCATGGGCGGCATCGTGGTGATGGATGTAGCCCAATCTTTTGCCAACAACATTGTTGCTGAAGCCGTCGATCGCGGCGTCAATTACATCGACATCGCTCCCTCCTACGGCAACGCGCAGGAGAGGATGGGGCCTGCGCTCAAGCCTTACCGCGACCGCGTCTTCCTGGCCTGCAAGGAGCAAGCCCGCGACAAGGCCGGCGCCCAGAAGGAACTCGAAGGATCTCTCCGCCAGCTCCAGACCGACCACGTCGATCTCTACCAGCTTCACGCATTGGCCAAGATGGAAGACGTGCACAAGGCGCTCGGCCCGGGCGGCGCCATCGAGGCTTTCGTAGAGGCCAGAAAGGCCGGCAAGGTGCGCTTCCTTGGATTTTCGGCGCACTCGGTTGAAGCCGCGCTGGTGGCCATGGACCAGTTCGATTTTGACACCGTGCTTTTCCCCATCAATTTCGTCATGTACTCGCAAGCCAATTTCGGCCCGCAAATCATCCAGCGCGCCCGCGAAAAACAGATGGGCATGATGGCCATCAAGGCCATGGCCAAAACGGTGTGGCCGGCGGCCGAAAAAAAGAACCATCCCTACGGCAAGTGCTGGTACGAGCCAACCCAACTTCCCAAGCAGGCGGAGCTGGCGCTGCGCTGGACGCTCTCGCAGCCTGTCACGGCCGCCATTCCGCCCGGCGAAGTCGATTATTTCCGCCTGGCAATGGACGTGGCCGAGCGCTTCACTCCGGTGAATGAGGACGAAACCAGGACGCTGATGGCCCAGGCCAAAGGCCTCGAACCGCTGTTCCACCTCGGCTCCGCCTAGGCATGACCGTGGTACTGGAGCGTTCGCTTTTTAACCGTGCTGGGATTGCCTCGCTTCCACGCCAAAACCGCAGGGCCGGAAGGCAGGCCCTGCGCTGCATCCTCGATTGCCACAACGACGCTCTGCGCCGGGCCTTATCTTGTGTTATCCTTCCCATTTTGCTCTGAGCATCTCTCTCCCTCAGGCGAAACCAACATCGAGGAAGTTTATGACCCAATATCGTTACACCTTGTCCGAACGCGAAATTCCCAAAACCTGGTACAACGTGATTCCCGATCTGCCCGCTCCCTTGCCGCCGCCCCTGCATCCTGCCACGGGAAAACCGGCCGGGCCGGAAGACCTGGCGCCGATTTTTCCGATGGCGCTGATCGAGCAGGAAGTTTCCTCCGCGCGCAACATCGCCATTCCGGAACCCGTACTTGATGTGCTTCGGATGTGGCGGCCCACGCCGCTCTACCGGGCACTCCGCCTGGAGCAGGCACTCGGCACGCCCGCCAAAATTTTCTATAAGTATGAAGGCGTTTCACCCGCCGGCAGCCACAAGACAAACACTTCCGTCGCCCAGGCCTATTACAACAAGGCGGCG
>JAJXZM010000309.1 GCA_021780055.1 Acidobacteriota bacterium | reverse complement strand
TTTAGAAGGAAGACTGCGCGCCTTCCCTTTCTCCACCACCGTATTTCTTCCCGGCTTCCCCGGTTGCCCGCCTGCAAGACCATAGGGCGGAAAGCGCCGACGGTCAGACAGGATGCTGCAACGGACCTCAGTGAGGAACTCGATTTCGCGAATGATGCCGTCGCCCCCGCGGAATTTGCCGCTGCCTCCTGATCCCCGGCGGAGCGAAGTGCGCATGACGCGGACGGGGAAGTGGGACTCCAAAGCTTCAACAGGAGTGTTCAGCGAATTGGTCATGTGCGTGTGAACACCGCTTAAGCCCTCCGCCGCAGGGCGGGCGCCCATACCGCCTGCGATGGTTTCGTAATAAGCAAACGGCTCGCCTGTACGCGGATCAATTCCTCCGAACGACAGATTGTTCATGGTGCCCGAACTTGCCGCCGGGATACGACGGGGCAATGCCTTGGCCAGCGCCCGCAACAGAACGTCCACAATTCGCTGTGAGGTTTCCACGTTGCCGGCTGCCACTGCGGCCGGAGGACGCGCGTTGACGACGGTGCCCTCAGGAGCGACGAATTCAATGGGTTCCAGTAACCCCGAGCAGGCTGGAACATCTTCGCCCAGCAGGCAGCGGAAAACATAGAAGACCGCAGAAGCCGTAATGGCCAGTACGGCGTTAACGCTGCCTCGGCACTGCGGCGAAGTGCCCGTAAAGTCTACGGTTGCACGGCCTTCGTGAATTCGGATGGCGACTTGCAATCGCACCGGCTCCACTGAAAATCCGTCGTCGTCAAGGAAGTCTTCAGCACGATACGTTCCGTTGGGAATCCGCCGAAGCGCGTGGCGCATCATGCTGGCCGAATACCGTTGCAGCGCTTTTAGATAGAAATCAATCTTGCGCACGCCATACTTTTGCGTCATTTCCTGAAGACGTTGCTCGCCCAGCTTGCACGCGGCGATCTGGGCTGTTAAGTCACCCTCGCGCTCGGTTGGAGTTCGCACATTGGCAAGCAGCATCGCAAGGACGTCCCGTTGTGGCTGTCCGTTGCGAACCAGCATTACCGGCGGGATGCGCAGCCCTTCCTGATAAATCTCCTCGCTCAGTCCCATGGATGCAGGCTGTGCGCCTCCTACGTCCGAGTGGTGAGCGCGATTGGCGACGTAGAAAATCGGAACGGATTTCGCCTGTCGTTTGCTTGCCCCGGTGAAGACCGGCATGACGCAGGTGAGGTCAGGAAGATGGGTGCCTCCGGCAAAAGGATCGTTAAGCACCACGATGTCGCCGGGTCCCGATGACAGGCTTTTGATGGCGGCGGCCACAGACCCGGGCATCGAGCCCAGATGGACGGGCATGTGGTCGCCCATGGCCACAGCGTCCCCGCGGCCGTCAAACACCGCGCAAGAGTAGTCGCGCCGTTCCTTGATGTTTGGCGAGAAAGCAGAGCGGCGCAGCGCGGCGCCCATCTCTTCCGCAACCGAGTGGAAGAGGTTCTTGAAGATTTCGAGTTCTGCCGGATCAATTAGCATTGCAGGTCAACACCAGGTTCAGGTGGCTATCCACCCGGCAGCAAAAACCGGGAGGCACAACTGTAGTGGAACTGTATTCGACCACTACAGCGGGTCCATTGAATTGAATGCCGGGTCCAAGCCGATCCCGTTCATAGAGAGGCGTTTGATGGAATCGATTCCCAAACCAGACATTCTTGTGCTTCACCACGGCTTTGTCAATTTGGCTGGCGCGTGCCGTGAAGATGTGTTGTGGGGTGCGTCGCGCAGAAGTCGGAACCGTCAAGCGCAAGCGCAGATTTACGATCTCAAGAGGCTTGTGGCCATGGGAGTACGCATAAGTCTTCTCGTGCAAGCGTTTGAACTCGTCCGGAAATCGTGGCGAAAAAGGAACCATCAGTTCGTAAGACTGTCCGGCATAGCGAACGTCAATCTGTTTTTCAATCCGTGCTTTGCCCGGCGGAAAATGATCTCGGCGGATTTCTGCGCGGGCGGCTTGTTCGATCTGGCGAAACCGGCGTGTAATATTATTCAGGCAACGCTCGAATGAATCAGATGGTGAACCCGGTGAAATTGCTGGAACAGGCATGAGGACGGATTGCGACACGTCTTTGACCGCATCTGACATCAGGATGCCAAGCGCAGAAAACGCTCCAGGGTTTGCGGGAACGATGACGCGCGCCACCCCAAGCGCGCTTGCGAGGTCCGCAGCCTGCAATCCTCCAGCGCCTCCGAAAGCGATCAGCGCAAAGTCCCGCGGGTCGTGACCTCGCTCGACGGAAATCACTCGCAAAGCACGTTCCATGTTGGCATTGGCTACGGCGATAATTCCGCGGGCGAGTTCGATCGGACTGTCAAGGAGTCGCCCGGTTGCCGTAGATTTTGCTTTTTCATTCCGAATGAACGCCTCAAACGCTTCCTGCGCGGCCTGCGGCTTCAGCGGAAAAGTGCCGCCAAGAAAATGGTCAGGGTCGAGCCTTCCCAGAATCAGGTTTGCGTCCGTGACGGTCGGCCGATGTCCGCCGCGGCCGTAACAGGCCGGGCCTGGAGTTGCTGCTGCGCTTTCCGGCCCCACTCGAAGAGCTTTACCAGCGTCAATGCGGGCTAGCGACCCGCCACCGGCTCCGACCGAATGGACGTCAATCACAGGGACTGCGACCGGAAGGTCTCCGAGCGTGGTTTCGTTGGTAATGCGCGCACTGCCTTCAAACAGGCAGACGTCGGTTGAGGTTCCTCCCATGTCGAAGCTGATGGCTTGCCGGATTCCCAGATGTTCTGCAAGCCGAACTGCCGCGGCTACGCCCCCGGCCGGACCGGAAAGAATAGTTCGCACCGGCTCCCGCGCAGCGTCCCGCGCTGTTGTGATGCCGCCGCTTGATTCCATGACAAAAACACGAACGCGCGTCCGACTTTTGTTGAGCCGCCTCTTTGCGGCGGGCGAGGCGAACCTCTTTGCCGCTTCATTTTCCAGACTTGAGAGGTACGAACCGACGCGCGGCATCAGGTAAGCATTGATGACAGTGGTCGAAAGCCTCTCGTACTCGCGGAACTCGGGGAGGATCTGGTGAGAGATTGAGAGTGGAAGGTCAAGTTCCCGGAGGGCGCGAATGAGGCACTGTTCGTTGGTGGGATTCGAAAATGAAAACAGAAGGCACACAGCGATGGACTCTGCGCCAGACTTCAGGATTTTGTTCTTAATCTGGAGGAGATTTTGCTCGGCCGGGCGAACTAGGATCCTTCCGTCAGCCGCCGTGCGTTCGCGCAATCCGAAGCGCATGCGTCGCGGGATCAGCGGAGGTTCGCGGCGTACGTCCAGGTCGTAGAGCTTCGGCCGTGCCTGACGGCCGATTTCAATCAGATCCTCAAATCCCTCGGTGGTGACCAACGCGACCCGTGCGCCGCGCCTTTCGAGCAGGCTGTTGGTGCTGACGGTTGTGCCGTGAATGATGTCGAGGATTCTGTCGGGCGACGGCCCAACCAGTTGCCTTACGCCCTCCACGATTGCATAGCCGGCTTGTTCCGGCGAAGCCGGCGAACCTGAAAAAACCTTGATAACTCTGATGCCCCGGCTGTCTGCAACCACACAATCCGTGAACGTTCCGCCTGTATCAACGCCGACGCGCATGAGATTCCATATTCCTGGGATTCAGGCTCCTGCGGCACTTCCGCCAACGCGGGGAGTTTGAAACGCAGGAACTAATTCAAACCGAAAGCTTAGCAGAAAACGCCCCTGTTAAGGTAAGGAGAACCCTTACCACTCGCTGAAGCATTGTTGTTATGAGCTTCGCCAAATTGCCAGCTGTTGTTGTTGTGGAAGAGCTCTTGTTATCCGGGAGTGGTTCCCAAGGGGAAGGATGCATGGGCGTTCAGCGACGCATCATTGTAATGTCCCGTGGCCAGTTTGTAGTAGCCGGCGGCGGCGATCATCGCCGCGTTGTCGGTGGATAGGCGCAGAGAAGGAAAGAAGACGTTAAATCCGTGTTCCTCTGCGGCTTCTGCAAAACGTTCCCGGAGCAGAGAATTGCAAGCGACGCCCCCTGATACAAAGACAGTCCGGA
>JAJXZM010000567.1 GCA_021780055.1 Acidobacteriota bacterium | reverse complement strand
AGCCGGAAGTCAGCGAATTTCGGATCAAAGTGCCCTTGCAACTCCGGTTTGGTCGCCTCGTCAAAAGCAATCATCGGAACCGGCCATGGCCAGGGGCTGGCGGACCCGCGAGGATCGCCGACGTTCGCGGGCAAAGGCTGGCCCTTGCGAACATCTTTCTGGCGGCACGAGCCCTGCGAAGTAAGCGGAGTTCCGGCTTTGGGCGATGCCCCGCTCGGACCTTCGTCACACCAGTGCGTGGCGACGAACTCCCCGTAGTTGCGGTGCGTCAGCCCGTGACTGGCTGCATCGGCCCAGATGTATCCCGTGCCCGGATCGTCAACATCCGGAATGTTCTCAGCCAGTGGATTGTGACCCAGGACTTCCCCCTCAAAGTCATAGGTCCGTTCCCTGCTTCGATAGCCAATCTCCCACGTCTTCTCATTGTAGTCGCTTGTAATTGCGGCAGTGGACCATACGTGCCCGTCACCGGAAACTTCACCGCTGCAATAGAAATTGTCGATCACTCCAAACTGCTTTGCCAGCGCGTGCTCGTTTGGAGTAATGTCCTCTCCATACATGCACAGAGAAGGATCGCCGTTGCCAGGCTTCAGGTCGCCGAAAATCTGGTCGTATGTTCGGTTCTCTTTGATGATGTAAATCACGTGGCGAATGGGACTCTTGCCGCCGCTGAAGAGAGTCTTTTCCTTCGGACTTGCCTGCATCAGGTTGCTGATCTCGACCTCATGAGTCAGCTCAGCCAGACGGGATTGAACATCACCGATGCCCACCACGGCAACCGAGCCGTGCAGCAACTCGGCGATGTAAGGATACTTCGCCTTCCCTCGCGGGCGCGCCTTTACAAGTGGCCCCGCGTTGGGCCCCGTCCCTTGTCCTTTTCCAGTAACAATCATCAGATCGTCTGCAGTGGCGGCAAGAGCTGTTGGATACCACTCCGTGGGAATAAATCCCACAGCCTTTTGCGGCTCAGAAATACTGAGCGCTGGGGAGCCCAGATTGCTCATATCGAACACTGCAACGGCATCGGCAGAAGCGTCAGCCACGAACAACTGTCTGCCATCCGCGCTCTGTGCAAGCGCATCTGGCGTGCTGCCTCCGTACTGCTGCTCGGGAAGTTCAGTGGAAAGCAACCCGGCCATCTCGCCCTTTTCAACATCAACCACGGCCACACGATCACTGTTGGTAAGAACCACGTAAAGGTATTTCTGGTCCGGGCTGAGCAACATCGATGTAGGATGAGAGCCAGGCGCAACAGGAGACTTCGGTTCGAGCAGCGGGATGGTCCGAACTACCTTTCCGGTTTCAAGGTTCAATTCAGCAACGGCAGAGGCATTCCACAGCGAGCAAAAACCTGTCTTCCCATCGCGCGTTGCGACCACTCCGTACGGAAATGCAGCCGGCACCACAGACGCCGTGCTCAATGGAAATCGCTGCAGGATCTTGCCACTTTTCACGTCCAGCACAACCGCATCGTCAGCCAGATTTTCCGCCACCAGCAGTTTTTCTCCATCTGCGCCGGGAAGAACAGCAACCCCCGCGGGGTAAGGAACCGTCATGCCTTTCGGCAGAGTCTTTGGCCCGGTAATCGATTCCTTGCCGACTGCAAGAGGCGCAAGCGGGACCTTAATGAAACTCTCCGACGCCAACTGTCCGCCCTGAAAGGAGTAGACCGCAATGCCGTTGCCGGTATCGTTGGGATTCTTGCCAGTGGGGTCCGTCAGCGATGCAATCGAGGCGTAGAGTTTGTTCCCGTCGTTGCTGAAGGCCAGCCCGAGGTAGTAGGTTTGCCCGGCACGCTGCCCCAGTCGGGAGTCGGGGAAATCAACAACCTTGTGCGTCGCAAGGTTGAGAATCGCAATGGATTGCTGGAAATCGGATTCTTCGGTTCCGTAGCCGTTGTTCAGGATCGCGAGATACTTGCCGTCCGGACTCAGGGCATCGGCAGTCGGGAAAGAGTTAGTCGGTTGCGGGTGCCCAGGGGCTGGCCGCAACAGCAACTTGCTGGAAGGAAGATTGAGGGAACGCTGTTGGGCCTTTTCGGGCCGCTTCGCAAATCGAAAGACAACGACGATGACAAGAACGATTGCCAGAGCGACAAGCAGAATACGGAGTTTCATGGGGCACACTCCTATGAAGTTAGGGAGAGTGCGCATTATCTCACAATTCAGCCCCAATGAAACAGTTGTAATGCAATCTTAACAGAAAAACGGTGCGGCCTCTCCCCGCAGGGAGAAAACCGCACATAGGAATTTGAATGGAAAATGCAAGGGGGAGAAACTCCTGCTTGAGCCCCTCTGTCCTTACGCTGCCCAGAGTAAAGCTTGGCTCAAGCAGAACGGTATTGAATAACCAGATTCCAGGCCGCGCTATTCCTTCTCGTCCGGTTCGGGAGGAAGCGCCTGTTGCTGTGCAGCAGCTTCTTCGGCTGCTTTCTTCCGGCGCTCTGCCCGCTTGGCTCGCAGTTCAGCCCGTTGCTGCAGGACCTGGGTGCCAACCAACTCCAGCACGGCCGTATCAGCTCCGTCTCCACTCCGCCAGCCGGTCCGAGTGATGCGCGTATAACCGCCGTTGCGCGACTCGTAACGCTTCGCGATATCTCCGAAGAGCTTCTGTACAGCCGAAGCACTCAGAAAATAGCTTGCCGCGAGCCGGCGGGCATGGAGGTCGCCACGCTTGCCGAGGGTAATCATATGCTCAGCCGCCACGCGGGCCTCTTTCGCTTTGGGAAGAGTCGTCTCAATCCGCTCATCGATGATAAGCGATGTCACAAGGTTCCGCAAAAGCGCGCGCCGATGCTCGGTGTTTCTGCCAAGTTTTCTTCCGTAATTACGATGCCGCATCTTTAACTTTCCTGCCCCCAAGAGGTTTGGTCTGGAGCCGGCTGGCTGGACACCGGCAGGGGATTACCCCTTTCATCAAATTTCATGCCCAAACCAAGACCCATCGCCGTGAGAATCTCCTTGATCTCGTTCAGCGATTTCCGGCCGAAGTTCTTGGTCTTCAACATCTCCTGCTCGGACTTCTGGACCAACTCCCGGATGGTTGAAATGTTGGCGTTCTTCAAACAGTTATAGGAGCGAACCGAAAGCTCCAACTCCTCAACCGAGCGGTCAAGATTTTCGTTGTAAACAGTCGAAGGCTTTTCCTCGGCGATTTCCTCTGAAATCGTGCCTTCTTCAAAGTTGATGAAGATCGCCATGTGGTCTTTAAGAAGCTTGGCAGCCAGACCAATCGCATCCTGCGGAGTGACGGCACCGTTGGTCCACACGTCAAGCGTCAACTTATCGTAGTCGGTCATCTGCCCCAACCGGGCAGCTTCCACAGCATAGTTAACTTTGCGAATTGGCGAGTGCACGGAATCGACAGGGATATAGCCGATCGGAAGGTCTTCATCAAAGTTCTTTTCTGCAGAGACGTAACCTCTTCCGTTCTTTACGCGCATTTCAATACGAAGGTTGCCGCCCTCGCTGACGGTGGCGATATAAGCGTCTTTGTCCAGGATTTCAATGTCAGCGTCTTCCTGGATCATGCGGGAAGTTACTTCGCCGGGTTCTGTAACTTCCAGCGTGAGGGTCTTCGGACCTTCAACATTCATCTTCAGGGGGATCTGCTTCAGACTGAGAATAATATCCGTTGCGTCTTCCACAACTCCCGGGATGGAAGAGAACTCGTGCATGACTCCTTCGATTTTTACGGCGGTAATTGCTGCGCCCTCAATCGACGAGAGAAGGACACGACGCAACGCATTACCGATCGTCGTTCCGAACCCGCGCTCGAACGGCTGCGCGGTAAACTGGCCGTACTTGTCGGTCAGCGTATTCGTATTGCACACAAGCCGCTTGGGCTTTTGAAAACCTTTCCAGAGCATGTTGCCTTCACCTCCCTGGAGACGCCACTGCAGCCTCCAGCGCTATCAGCTTAGATAACCTAGCTATTTCGAATAAAGCTCCACGATCATCTGCTCCTGGATGGGGAAGTTGACGTCTTCCCGCTTGGGAGCGGAGACCACATGAGCCTTCAAGTTGTCGCGATCAAGTGCCAGCCAAGGCGGGACGCCGCGGTTGCCTGACAGGTCGAGCGACCGTTGAACCGATTGAAGCTGGCGACTGCTTTCCCGAACCGCAATCTCCTGGCCGGGAACCACGTGGTAAGAAGGAATGTTCACCTTCTTCCCTGAAACCTCGATGTGCCCGTGACGAACAAGCTGGCGTGCCTCTGCACGCGAGGTAGCCAGGCCAAGCCGGTAAACAACGTTGTCCAGCCGTTGTTCGAGCATCAGCAGCAGCGTTTCACCCGTCACGCCCTTACGGCTTGCGGCCTTCTCAAAATAGTTGCGGAACTGGTCCTCAAGAATTTGATAGAGCCGCCGAACCTTCTGCTTTTCCCGAAGCTGAATCCCATATCCCTGGACTTTCGGCCGCCGCGACTTTCCGTGCTGCCCCGGAGGGAAATTCCTCTTCTCGATGGCACACTTGTCCGTCAGGCAACGCTGGCCTTTCAAAAAGAGCTTTTGCCCTTCCCGCCGGCATAGCCGACATACTGCTTCACGATATCTCGCCAAACAAACCTCCTGTAACTTCCCATCCCGGCCTGACGCGGCATTTTGTCTCAATTGAGATCGCCAGCATAATTTGGCCTGTTCAATCCTGGAACGCTGACTCTTCCTCAAACTCGACGACGCTTGGGCGGACGGCAGCCGTTGTGCGGGATCGGCGTGACATCCTTGAGTTCCCGCACCTCCAACCCTGCCGCTGCAAGCGCGCGGATGGCGGACTCGCGTCCCGCTCCAGGGCCTTTTACACGAACCTGCACGCTCCGCATCCCGTGGTCGCGGGCGGCGCTGGCGGCTCGCGACGCCGCTTGCTGCGCGGCAAACGGAGTTCCTTTGCGCGAACCACGAAAGCCCAGAGCGCCTGCGCTGGACCAGCAGATGGTTTTCCCGTCCGGGTCCGCAATGCACACCATCGTATTATTAAAGGTAGCCCGGATGTGCACCACGCCATAAGGTACTACGCGCTTTTCCTTTTTCTTGAAGCTTTTCTTCTTTCCTGCTTTACCCGCTGCCTTCGCCATAATCCTCCATCGAATATCCTGCTAATGCCGTCGGTGCTTATACTGAAGCCCCACAACCACAGGAATCCTAAGTCTTTGCCGCTGCCTTTTTCTTATTGGCAATCGTTCCCCGGCGAGGTCCCTTGCGCGTCCGGGCATTGGTGTGCGTCCGCTGCCCACGCGCCGGCAGATTGCGGCGGTGCCGCATGCCGCGATAGGAACCGATTTCAATCAGCCGCCGGATATTCAGCGCGACCTCTTTTCGAAGGTCTCCTTCGACGCCACCCTCTTCTTCAATAATTTGCCGAATGCGTGTCACTTCCTCTTCGGTCAAATCCTTAACCGGCTTTGCGGGATCAACGCTCGCGCGGCCAAGGATGGAGAGCGCCCTTGATCGTCCAATTCCGTAGATATACGTGAGGCCGATTTCAGCCCGCTTTCTGACCGGCAAATCAACCCCTGCGATACGTGCCATAGAAATCCTCCAACTCCCTCAAACAACCCGGCCACTTCGGTAAAGACCAAGGGCTGGGCTAAAAAGTCCAATGCGGACGACCTATCCTTGTCGCTGCTTGTGCTTCGGATTCTCGCAGATAACCCGCAGAACCCTGCCTCGCCTCACAAACTTGCACTTAGAGCAAATTTTCCTTACTGATGAACGTACTTTCATCTTTGCCTCTTTTTCCCTTACAGCAGCATTCACCATCCGCCACTTGTGCAAACCATCCGAACCCTGAACTTCCAGGCCGGGGGCGGTCAGCCATCATTTGTAGCGATAGACGATGCGGCCTCGAGTCAAATCGTATGGTGAAAGCTCCACAGCTACCTTGTCACCTGGCAGAATCCGGATGAAGTTCTTCCTCATCTTGCCTGAAATGTGGGCAAGAACCTTGTGCTTACCGTTTTCCAGTTCAACCCGAAACATGGCGTTCGGGAGCGATTCAATCACGGTCGCCATCACCTCTATCGCTTCTTCTTTGGCCATAAAACGCTATCTTAACGAGCAACCTCCTGCTCGCAATTTACAAACGTGTCAAAACGTCCGGACCGTTATCTGTCACAGCAATCATATGCTCAAAATGAGCAGAATAAGCACCATCTGATGTGACAGCCGTCCATTGGTCTTCAAGTATCCGCAATCCCGGCCCGCCTACATTGACCATGGGCTCAATCGCCAGAACCATGCCCTCCTTCAGCGGAGGACCGTAGCCGGGATTTCCAAAATTAGGAATCTGCGGCTCTTCGTGAAGCTGCCGGCCAATGCCATGGCCCACAAACTCCCGCACAACTGAAAAACCATTGCTCACAACGTGCTCTTCCACTGCGGACGAAACATCTCCCAGCCGGTTCCCTACGCGCGCCTGGTTGATTGCAAGTTGCAGTGATTCTTCCGTCACCCTCAACAGTTTCTGGAGTGATTCCGAGATCTCTCCAACAGGCACCGTCAAGGCAGCATCGCCGTAATATCCATCGATAATCACTCCCAGGTCCAGGCTGACGATGTCACCTTCATCTAAACGGCGATTCGATGGAATACCGTGAACAATCTGTTCATTCACTGACGAGCACAGGCAGCAGGGATATCCTCTGTATCCCTTGAAAGCAGGCTTTGCCCCAACCTGGGCCAGTCGCCGCTCAACAAACTTTTCAAGGTCCAGCGTTGTAACACCGGGCTTCACCTGCTGCCGAGTCTCCTCGAGTATCTTCCTGACCAGATGTCCACTCCGGCGCAACTTCTCAATTTCCGCCGCCGACTTACAAATAATCATGTGTCTTCACAAGGCTAAGCAGCCTTTCGGTGATAGCCTCAGGTGCCTCGCTGCCCTCCACCTGGCGCAAGTCGCCCCTGCTCTGATAATAGTCAATCAGCGGAAGGGTATCTTGCTCATAGGCCTGCAAGCGTATCCGAATGGCATCCTCGTTATCATCAGCCCTCTGAGCAAGCTGACCGCCGTCCTTATCGCATATGCCATCACGCCGCGGAGGATTCATGTAGACATTATATATCTCACCGCAGGTCTGGCATGTTCTCCTGCCCGTCAGCCTCTTGATCACTGATTCAGGCTCGACGTGAATATTCAAAACCAGCGGCTCGCCAAGGCCAACCCTTGCGAGCATGGCGTTAAGGAATTTCGCCTGAGCAATGGTTCTTGGAAAACCGTCCAGAATGGCGCCTTCCCTGCAGTCAGGTCGGCTAAGCCGTTCTTCCACTATTGGGCACATTACATCGTCTGGAACGAGTTGCCCTTTATCCATCTTAGCCTTAGCCGCCAGGCCCAGGCCAGTTTTTTTGTGCGCGGCGTCTCGAAGGATATCACCTGTCGAAATGTGCGGAATGCCTAACTCTCTGGCAACCACACGTGCCTGGGTTCCCTTGCCGGCGCCTGGGGGGCCCAGGAAAATGAGTATCTGCGCCATCGTTCGCCTTCTTTTGCTTTCCTGACTTTCACGAGGCCGCGCGACGCCCCCTGACGCGCCCTTTTTTCAGGAAACCCTCATAGTGCCGCATAATCAACTGAGCTTCGACCTGCTGGATCGTATCCATTGCTACGCCCACAACAATCAGCAGGGATGTGCCACCAAAGTAAAAGTTAATATTCAAGCCGTGCAGGATCCAGCCGGGAAGATTGGCGTCAAACCATGCACCGCCAAGCCAGACCGGCAGGTGATTCACACGCAACCCGGCAAGCATCACTTCCGGAATCAGGGCAATCATCGCCAGATAAAGACCGCCGACCCAGGTGATCTTTGTCAGTACATCATCGAGATGGTCGGCCGTCCGTTTTCCGGGGCGAATGCCCGGAATAAATCCGCCCTGCTTTCGAACATTGTCCGCAACCTCGTCCGGGTTGTAAATGATCGACAGGTAGAAGTGCGCAAAGAAAATAATAAGGATAACGTATGTCAGTGTATAAAGCGGCTCGCCCCAGCCAAATGCTGTCTTAAACCAATCCAACGCCCTGCCAAAGGTCCCCTGGCTTCCTGCAAACAACGCGATGGTTTGAGGGAAGGTCAGAATCGATACGGCAAAAATGATCGGCATCACGCCGCCGCTATTGACCTTGAGCGGAAGATGAGTAGAAACGCCGCCAAGAACCTTGCGCCCGACAATCCGCTTAGCGTATTGGATTGGAATTCGGCGCTCCCCGCGCTCTACAAACACAATGAAGGCCACCACAACCAGCATGAACGCTAGCAGAACAAGAACGATCGGGAAACTCCACGTGCGCGTCACGAAAACTTTGTCGTAGAGGTTCGCGATCGCGCGAGGCAGTCCGACCACAATGCCGGAAAAGATTAGCAAGGACATGCCGTTCCCGATGCCCCGCGCCGTAATCTGCTCACCCAGCCACATCACGAAGACCGCCCCGGTGGTCAGAGTCAGAACCGTGCTCAAGATGAATCCAATGCCCGGGTTGCTTACCAGTGGCATGTTGGCCGATGTTTCACGCTCCAGGGCGACGGCGATGCCAAATGCCTGAAACATGCTGAGGCCCACGGTCATCCAGCGCGTGTATTCCGTGATCTTCTTCCTGCCAAGCTCGCCTTCTTTTTGAAGCTTCTCGAGAGTGGGCGAAACCACGCCCAGCAATTGCAAAATGATGGACGCCGTAATGTACGGCATGATGCCAAGGGCAAAAACGGTAAGTCGGTTCAGACTGCCGCCGGAAAACATTGATAGCAGACCGAAAAGCGTCCCGCCCAACTGACTGAAGGCTTGCTGGAAGACGTCCGCGTTGATTCCCGGGGTCGGCACAAAGGACCCCAGTCGATACACTGCCAGCATCAGGAGGGTAAAGAGGATGCGTTTCCGCAGATCCGGAATCTCAGTAAGGCTTTTGAGATTCTCCATCATGCGGAGATCACCTCCGCTTTTCCGCCGGCCTTGGCAATCTTTTCTGCAGCCGACTTGGAAAAGTAGTGTGCTGAAATCTGAAGAGGCGCAGTCAATTCGCCGCCTCCCAAAACCCTGAGCCCATCATTCAAGCGGCCGATCAGGCCACATTGAGCCAGCAGTTCCGGCGTCACTTTTTCCTTGGGATCCAGCTTCGCAAGATCACCAAGGTTCACAATGGCATATTGCTTCTTAAATATGTTTGTAAAGCCTCGCTTCGGCAGACGGCGTTGCAGGGGCATCTGCCCCCCCTCAAATCCCGGTCGCATCCTCATACCAGCGCGGGACCGTTGGCCCTTGCTCCCGCGAGTAGCCGTCTTTCCGTGCCCTGAACCAATTCCCTGTCCAATCCTCTTGGGCCGCTTATGCGCGCCACCCGGAGGCCGGAGAGTCCCTATATGTATGGCCATGACGGTTACTTCTTACCTTTCTTCGGCTTGGATTCCTCTTTGGCCGCAGATTTCGTCGCAGCGGTCTTCCGTTTTGGCTTTTCAGCACTCGCAGAAGCCTTCTTCGCGGAAGCTTCAGCTCCTGCGCTGCTTGCGACCGCAGGCTTTTTCCTGGGCGCAGCAGCCTTCTTTTCTGGCGCCGCCGCGGGCTCTGCAGGCGTTTCCGAAACAGCCTTCTCGACGCGGCGCGCCGGGGCCTTGGGGCTGGGCGCCGCAGGAATGATCGTGTATTCCGGCGTATTGACCCACGCGGGGATGGAGGACGGCTCAACCAGTTCAACCAGGTGGGGCACTTTCGCCACCAAACCCCGGAAGTGCACCGTGTCCGGCCGCTCCACAACCTGGTTCAGCCGGTGCAGGCCAATGCTCTTGACGACTTCCTTCTGCTTGCGCGGGAATCCGATCCCGCTGCGAACCCACTTGATATGAATTGTCCCTGTCTTCTTTGGCACGATACCTCAGCCTCCCTAAATTTCTTCCACCGGCTTTCCGCGCAATGCCGCCACGTCCACGATGTTCCGCAGGCTCAGCAGAGCCTCCATCGTGGCCTTAACAACATTATGCGGGTTGGTCGTGCCCAGCGATTTGGTCAGTACGTTCTGAATTCCTGCAGCTTCCAAGACCGCGCGGACAGGCCCGCCGGCAATCACGCCGGTTCCTGCTGCAGCCGGCTTCAGAAGCACGCGACCGGCACCATAATGTCCGACCACAGCGTGCGGAATCGTCGTTTCAGTAATGTTGACTTTTCGCAGAGACTTCTTGGCCATCTCGATTCCTTTGCGGATCGCCATGGGCACTTCGCGTGCCTTCCCCGTGCCGAAACCAACATAGCCATTCCCGTCGCCCACAACCACCAAGGCTGAAAAGCTAAGGTTCTTTCCACCTTTAACAACCTTGGTCACACGGTTGATGGATACGACCTGGTCCTTCAGTTGTAATGTACTTGGGTCAATCCCAACAGCCAAATTGCGCTCTCCTTCGCGTTAGAACGTCAGGCCGTTCGCTCTTGCTTCGTCGGCCAGCGCTTTGACGCGCCCGTGATAGGTATAACCCCCGCGGTCGAAAACAACCCGGGAAATTCCTGCATTCTTTGCTCGTTCCGCCAGCGCCTTCCCAACTACCTTGGCCGCTGCAATGTTGCCGCCACTCTTGAGAGTTTTGCGGATCTCGGAATCACAGGACGACGCGGAAACCAGCGTGCGCCCCTGTCCATCGTCCACAATCTGCGCATAGATGTGTTTCAGCGACCGGAAAACGTTCAGTCTTGGAGCGGGAACAACGCCCCGCAGCCGCGTGCGGATGCGCCGATGAACTCTCTGGCGGCGAAAATTCTTTGAAACTTGCGTCAACATGCCGTCTATTATTCCTTCCTGAAGCCTAGCCCTTAGCGGCGCCTGCTGCCGCCTTGCCAACTTTCTTCTTCAGCCGCTCACCCGTATACCGCACCCCTTTGTTCTTGTAAGGGTCCGGAGGTCTCAGGCCTCGAATCCTCGCCGCAGTCTGGCCCACCATCCGGGCGTCAGCTCCCTTAATGATCAGGTGCGTCTGTTTATCAACGCTGATAGAAATTCCTTCCGGGATCAGAAAGTTAACAGGATGAGAATACCCAAGCGCAAGCACAAGCGACTTGCCGCTGACCTCAGCGCGATAACCAATCCCGACGATGTCCAGGTGTTTCTCAAAACCTTTGCTCACACCCTCAACTGCCTTCGCCACCTCGGCGCGCACCAACCCCCGCAGCGCCACCTGCTCTTCGTTTTCCATTTGGGCCAAATAAGTCCCATCCTGCTTTTCCAGGCGAATCCCGCGGGGAAGCGGAACCTGCAAGGCCCCCTTCGGACCCTTAACGGTTACAACTGTTGCATCCGCCTGAACCGTCACGCCGGATGGAACTTCAATCGGCTTTCGACCAATTCTTGACATAAACCTCAGCCTTGCCCGAAGTTCGGGTTACTCCACGTTACAGAGAATTTCTCCACCCAGTTTCGTGCGGCGGGCAGATTTGCCCGTCATCACGCCCTGGGGTGTTGTCAGGATGTTCACGCCCAGCCCGCCAAGGACCTTCGGAACCTCACGGGACTGAACATACACGCGTCGGCCCGGTTTGGAAACGCGGGCGATCTTCGAGATGACGCTTGCCCCATCGGGCCCATACCGCAGGAACACGCGCAAGGTCTGTTTCTTCTTTTCTTCCGAGACCTTGTAATTACTGATGTAGCCCTCTTCCTTCAGGACTCGCGCAATCTCGACTTTCAATTTTGAGGACGGCATGTCCACGCGCTGGTGCCGCGCCCGAAACCCGTTACGGATTCGCGTCAGCATGTCAGCAACTGGATCTGAAACAGCAGACATAAAGCTCCCGATTCAAAAGACTCGTCGCAGCTCCGTTCGTTCCTGCTGCGATCGCTTTATACAACTACCAACTCGACTTCACGACGCCAGGGATATCTCCCTGCAGAGCAAGCTTGCGGAAGCAAAGCCGGCACATCTCGAATTTCCGGATAAAGCCACGGGGCCTGCCGCAGATGCGGCACCGGTTCCTGTGACGAATCTTAAACTTCGGCTTCCGGACTAATTTTGCCATCTGGCTTGTACGAGCCACTGTTTATCCTCCTGCCTGCTCACTCGAAGCTTCCTGCGCGGCCTGGCGGCGTTGAGATTCCGCCCGGAACGGCATGCCAAGACGCTTCAACAGGGCCATGGCCTCGGCATCACTTCGCGCATTGGTCACGATGGAAATGTTCATCCCCTTGACCTTCTCAATCTTTCCGTATTCCACTTCAGGGAAAACCAACTGGTCCCGCAATCCCAGGGTATAACTTCCCCTGCCGTCAAACGCCTTTGTCGAAAGGCCGCGGAAGTCGCGAACGCGGGGCAACGCCACATTGACCAGCCGGTCAAAAAACTCGTACATTCGATCGCCCCTCAGCGTCACCATCGCGCCAATGGGCATGCTCTTGCGCAACTTGAAGTTCGCAATGGACTTTCTTGCCCGTGTCACCACGGGTTTTTGGCCGGAAATCTGGCCAAGTTCGCGTGTGGCCGCATCCAGGATCTTGACGTTCTGGATGGCCTCGCCCAATCCCATGTTCACTACAATCTTGTTCAGCCGAGGCACGGCCATGCAGTTCGGGTATTTGAACTCTTCCATCAGGGCCGGAAGCACTTCCGACTGGTATTTTTCTTTTAATCGTGCTGCCATATTCGCCTGGTCTTCCTTAATCTTTAGCTCTCAAGCACCTTTCCGCACTTTGCGCACTGACGAACTTTCTTTCCTCTCTCTCCACCCGCCATGCGCTGGTGGCGGACCCGCGTGGGGCCGCATTCGCTGCAAACAAGAGCCACGTTTGAAACATGAATCGGGCCTTCCTTCTCCAAGATCCCACCCCGAATCTGCTTGGCGGGGTTTGGCCGGGTGTGGCGCTTAATCATGTTGGCGTGCTCGACAAAAACCTGCCCTTTACGCGGCAGAACACTCAATACGCGCCCGGTCTTGCCCTTATCGCGTCCGGTCATTACCTGGACCTGGTCGTTCTTCCGGATATCGATTGCGACTCCCATTACAGAACCTCCGGAGCCAGGGAAACAATCTTCAGGAACTTCTTCTCGCGGAGTTCGCGAGCCACCGGACCGAAAACACGCGTTCCCACCGGCTCCCCTGCATCATTGATCAGCACTGCCGCATTCTCGTCAAAGCGAATGTAACTGCCGTCCCGCCTCCGCTGCTCCTTCCGCATCCGGACAATCACGGCCTTTACAACTTTTCCCTTCGGAACAGGACTTTCCGGCGCAGCTTCTTTTACAGAGGCCGTCACGATGTCGCCCAGCCCTGCCTGCAATCCAACACTTCCGCCAATCGGTAGGATACAAGACAACTTGCGGGCGCCGGAATTATCGGCCACTTGCAAAATAGTACGCATCCCTATCATGCGTTTTCCTCCACGTCATGGCCGACCTGGACGGCCCGGGAAATAACCTGGACAACCCGCCAGCGCTTCCGCCGGCTGAGCGGTCGGGTTTCCTCAATCCGAACCATATCGCCGGGTTGGCACTCGCCCCTCTCGTCATGAACCAGAAACCGCTTTGATTTCCGCGTAACCTTTTTGTACAGCGGATGCATGATTCTTCGGTCCACAGTCACTACGATGGTCTTCTGCATTTTATTGCTGCTGACCACCCCGATTTTTTGCTGTCGCGTCTTATTCAGCATTACCCATCGTCCTTGTCTCTTAACCCTCGGTCCTCAGCACGCGTCAGGATTTCTATTGAGCGCTTGATTTTAACTCGCGCTCCCGCTGCACCGTTTGGACCCGGGCAATTCCTTTCCGAAGCTGGCGCATTACCGGAAGAACCTCTCCCTGCCCGCCCACAAGCTGAAACCGCAACCGAAGAAGCTGCTGGCCAAACTGAACCCGATTGGTTTCAAGCTCTTCATCGGTCCATTCCCGCATGCTTTCGGCGGGCCATTTCCATTTCTTGTCCTTTTCGAGTTTCACGCCCTGCACTCCTTCGTCCGAATCAATGCGCCGTTTCCAGCCGTGTGACAAACCGCGTTGGAAGGGGGAGCTTGTCGCTTGCCAGCCGGAAAGCCTGACGCGCCTCAGCCTCCGTAACGCCCTCCATTTCAAACAGGATCCGGCCAGGCTTCACAACGGCAACCCAGAATTCAGGTGCGCCTTTCCCCTTACCCATTCGGGTTTCAGCAGGCTTCTTCGTAACGGGCTTGTCCGGAAACACTCGGATCCACAGCTTGCCGCCGCGCTTGACGAAACGCATGATCGCCACGCGGCTGGCCTCGATCTGGCGGTCTGTAATCCAGCCCGGCTCAAGCACTTTCAGCCCAAAGTCACCAAATGAAACCGTCGAACCCCGCCAGGCCTTCCCGTACATCCGGCCCCGCTGCTGTTTGCGGAATTTCACCTTGCTTGGCATCAACATAAGCTTTTCACCTTAAGTCCCGTTTGCCGGGCCGCTGCCGGCACAACCTAAACAGCCGGGGCCCCAACCTCCTCGGACTTTGCAACTGGCCGGCGCCTCTGCTCAAGGATTTCTCCATTGTAAATCCAGCACTTAACGCCGATCACGCCGTAAGTGGTTCTGGCTTCCGCCAGCCCGTAATCGATGTCGGCGCGAATCGTGTGCAGCGGCAGCCTCCCTTGCAGGTACCATTCGGTGCGCGCAATTTCCGCGCCATTCAGCCGGCCACTCACGCGGACTTTGATTCCCTTACATCCAAAACGTAGCGCCGAATCCACCGCTTTACGCATCGCGCGCCGGAATGCCACGCGCTTCTCGAGCTGAAGTGCAATTGCCTCTGCAACCAGTTGAGCATTCAACTCGGGCCGATGGACTTCCTGGATATTGATGGGAAGAACCTCACGGCCTGTACGCCTTTGAACTTCCTGCCGCAGGCGGTCAATTTCCGCGCCTTTTCGCCCAATAATGATACCGGGACGTGCCGTGTGAATCGAAATCTTCAGCTTGTTACCAGGGCGCTCCACTTCGATCGAAGAAACACCAGCGCTCTTCAATTGGGCTTTGAGCTGGCGCTTCAGCTCCAAGTCCTCATGAAGCAGGTCCGCATAGCCTTTCTTCGCAAACCATCGAGACTTCCACGTCTTGATATTTCCAAGACGAAATCCGTAAGGATGTACTTTTTGACCCACCAACAACCTCCTCGATCAATCCCTGGCCAACTCCGCCACTGAGGCGAATAGTCGAAAGGGCGAATCTGCAGTTCAGCGCCCTAATCCTTCGGTTCCGGCGATTCGACCACCAGCGTAATGTGGCTCATCCGCCGCTGATAACGATACGCACGACCCATCGGAGCGGGCCGGATGCGCTTCATCCTCGGCCCCTCGTTCACATAGGCCTTCGCAACCACCAATTCATCAACGTCAACCGAGTCCGATTTCTGTTCGGCATTCGCGATGGCGGATTGAAGGGTCTTCAACACTTCCTGCGCAACGCGCTTCTTGGTAAAGCGCAGGGTATCGAGCGCCTCATTGACGTTCTGCCCACGAACCAGATCTACAACCAGCCTGGCCTTCTGGGGCGAAACTCGCAAATACTTGCTTGTAGCTCTTGCTTCCATAATCCGTCCCAAACCTTCAATTCAGGCGATAAACCGCTTACCGCGCGGGGGTCGCAGTACGCTCAGTTGCCACCTTGACGCCGTGCCCTTTAAACGTCCGCGTAGGCGCAAACTCACCCAGCTTATGTCCCACCATGTTCTCTGTCACATAAACCGGAATAAACTTCTTTCCATTGTGCACGGCGATCGTATGCCCGACCATTTCAGGAACGACCGTCGAACGTCTTGACCAGGTTTTAACCACCTTCTTTTCAAACCGCCGATTGAGCAGTTCGATCTTCTGGATCAGGTGATCATCAACAAAAGGCCCTTTTTTAAGCGATCTCGACAACACGTCCTCCCTATTTCTTCTCGCGTCGCCTGACGATAAAGCGATCTGTCCGCTTGTTCTGCCGTGTCTTGTATCCACGGGTCGGCTGACCCCAAGGCGTCACAGGGTGGCGTCCTCCGGAGGTCTTACCTTCTCCACCACCCATCGGGTGATCTACGGGGTTCATTGCCACGCCGCGAACTGTAGGCCGAATGCCTTTCCACCGCTTCCGGCCCGCCTTGCCAATCGTAATATTCTCGTGGTCCAGATTTCCAACCTGGCCAATCGTCGCCACGCAGTCGATGTGTAACTGCCGGACTTCTCCCGATGGCAGCCGAACCTGTGCATAGTCGCCTTCTTTGGCCACAACCTGCGCACTGCCTCCGGCGCTTCGCACAAGCTGTCCACCCTTGCCTGGCCGAAGCTCCAAGTTGTGGACCGTGGTCCCAAGC
>JAJXZM010000576.1:3545-4097 GCA_021780055.1 Acidobacteriota bacterium | reverse complement strand
AACCAGTTGGTGGGCTCGCCGAGGGCAAGGATGGCCACATCGGCCTGCTTTGCGATTGCCACGGCTTCGGCTATGGTCTTCTGGTCGTCGGGGATGGGCTGGGGTTCCTGGGAAACAGCCGGGCCAATAAAGGAAACGCCCTTGAGCATGTTTGCGTCTGCGCCGGAGAGGAGGCCGCAGCCCTCGGCGTAGAGCAGCCGGTCGCCCAGGCGCTCATGCAGTTCCTGGCGCAGCGTAATCACGTACTTGAAATCCCCTGACGACCATGCACCGAGGAGATTGCGCTGGTCGTCTGCCATGGGGCCGATGAGGGCAACCTTCTTTGCTTTGGCCGTGAAGGGCAGCAGCGCGCCGACGCCTTCGACGGGATCGTTCTTGAGCAGCACGATGGTTTCATCGGCCACCTTGCGCGCGAGGGCGCGGCGCTGGGGCGTGGCGTCGTAGGTTGGCCCCTCAGCGGCGTAGGGATGTTCAAACAAGCCCAGAGCAAACTTGACGCGGAGAATGCGGCGCACGGCCTCATCGACGACGCTCTCGGGGATTTTGCCGGAA
>JAJXZM010000576.1:0-3535 GCA_021780055.1 Acidobacteriota bacterium | reverse complement strand
GTAGAGGTTGCTCTCCATGTCCATGTCAACGCCGGCTTCGAGGGCCTTGCGGGCAACGGTGGAACCGTCAGCGCCGATGGCGTGGTTGAGCAGTTCGCCGACGGCGCCCCAGTCCGAGACGACGAAGCCGCCGAAGCCCCACTCCCTGCGCAGGATCTGGGTGAGCGTGAATGGATTGGCAGTGGCGGGAACGCCGTTGATGGAGTTGAAGGAGCTCATCACGGTTGCGACGCCGGCATCCACGGCGGCGCGATAGGGCTCGAGGTAGACCTGGCGGAGGGTCAGCTCGCTCATGTCAGTGGCGTTGTAGTCGCGCCCGGCGATGGCGGCTCCGTAGGCGGCAAAGTGCTTGACGCAGGCGGCGACTGAATCTGGTTTGGAGAGGTCGTCCTGCTGATAGCCCTTGACCCATGCTCGCGCCATGGCCGAACTCAGGTAGGGGTCTTCGCCATTGGACTCGATGATGCGCCCCCAGCGCGCGTCGCGGGCGATGTCCACCATGGGCGAGAAGACCCAGGCGATGCCGTCGGCGCGGGCTTCCACCGCGCTGGTGCGTGCCACCGTCTCGACCGCCTCGGGGTCCCAACTGGCGGCGATGGCCAGGGGAACGGGGAAGGTGGTGCGCTCGCCGTGAATGACGTCGAGCCCGAAGAGGATGGGAATATGGAGGCGGGATTTTTCCAGGGCGATGTGCTGGTAGTGATTTGTCTCTTTCGCGCCCACGACGTTGAGCATGGACCCCACCCGGCCTTTGGCCACCAGGTCGTCATAGCCAAGGCTTGAGCCCGCGGGACCGGTGGCATAGCCAGCCGCATACTGCACGAGCTGGCCAATCTTCTCGTCCAGGGTCATCTTGCCGAGGAGCGCCTCGACGCGCGCATCGATTCCCTTAGAGGCAAGCTGGGTATTGGGAACCGGACGAGTCTGGGCGACGGCCGGCGTTGAGACTTCGCAGGCAAACAGCACGGATAAGACAAGCAACTGGCAGGCGCGAACGAACAAGACTTTCATGACCACGCAATAATAAACCGTTTAAGCCGGACTCTCCATGAGGATATGGGCTGGGACAACAAGCTCTCGATTGCCTATGCCGTGGAGTCGTCATGATTCAGGGCGCGCGAAGCGAAGCGCCGGGCGGCCTGCTTACTGAAACGGGTAATAATATACTTGACGCATAACAATAGGCAGAGAGAGAATTGCCTATGCGTGAGGTTGACTCCCAGAACTCTTTGCAACGAATGTCTGCTGGGGTTGACCGGATCAATAGCCGCTTTGCGGCAACATTTCAAGCGATCATCAATAAGGTCTTTCAGACAGAGAGATTCAGGACTACCAAGGAAGCGGTACTGGCCGTGGAGGGGGTGTTTCTATTCTCTGTTGGAGCCACTCTCATGCAGATAGGGGAATGGTTCCTTGCAATTCTGTTTTTTATTTCGATGGGTTTCCTTCTCTTTGCGAAGGCCCTTACGCTTGACCACTGGGCAAAAAAAGTCATTGGATCCCTTGCAGCAGTAATTTTGAGTATTTTTCTACTCGCAATCACCGTATTACATAAGCCGCCTTCCGATCCCTGGTCGAATTTGCAGAAGATTCGGCACAACTCGATTCTGGCAGAAGCCCCAGCAAAGCCTCTTAGCCAGCCATCTGAAACTATCTCGGCGTCTTCCTTGACAGAGAGACCGACGCCGCCCGTTCCTAGAACGAAGGTTCTTGCGCATCGGGCTGCTTCCAGTAGATCGCCAACAAATCTATCCGCAACGGACACCGCGGGCGATCCCCTGATCGAACGGGCAGTACGGGACGTGCAAGACTGCTACTCGTTTGAAAATCAATATACGGAAAGGCATAAACAAGCTATCGAAGACGTTCGGAAGCATGCCAAAATTCCAAATGAGTCGAAAGAAGAGGATGATACTTTTGCGAGATGGAGAATGACGTCTCTCAACCGAAACGAGATCGAGCAGTACAACAAGGTTTATAAGGCAGAAATTGCTGGGGTGATGCGAGATTTGCAACTGGCAGGCGCACAAGAAGAAATTCCACAAGCTAATTACGACAATCCAATCAGCGTTTCTGATGTATCGCTGGGGTGTACCGACCTTAAACTTACGTCCTCAAATTATGTTCGGTCCCAATTGTCAATTAAGAAGATCAGTCAATCTGATGCCAAGAAATATCTTGATCGGCTGATGGTTGGGCCACCACCGTTGCAATCTTCAAGGGAACTTCCATGAAATCATACTTCCGGTCCGGAGCCGATGCGCGGAGGAGTTTCGAGGAAACTATGGCAAAACTATTTCGCGCTCCAAAGCCACCCAAAAAGGAAAAGCCGCCTAAGAAGGCGGCTTCGGAAGAGAAGAAGCACTGATGCGTTTACCGCGTCCAAATCGTTTAAGGCGTGTGTCAATCCGCCCCCTGACCAGTCAGTTGGGTGTAAGTGAGGCGACGACCTGTAGCCTGACTCATTGCGAGCACGAAACGATCTTCGTCGGTGATGCGGTTATCTTTCTTGGCAAGATTGTTGAAGCGGAAAATCTGCTCCGCAACATAGCGGTCAAGGTGGAACGGCTCGACTGCAACGTAGGTTCCTTTCAGACCGCGCTTCAACAAACTCCAGAAGTTTTCGATACCGTTAGTGTGGACTTCGCCGCGCACATACTCTTCAACGTGATTGACGGCCTCATGTACGAAGTCGCGCTGCGCAAGGCTGCGATAGCCGCCGTACTTGTCGGTGTAAACGGTGGACTTCTTTTCGATTCCGTTGAGAATTTCATTCTGCAACGTTTCGCGCTTCACATCGGGAATAACCCGAGCGCGAACGTGGCGAGTGTTGCGGTCAAGCATTCCCATCACAATAGCCTTGGCGCTGTGACCTGTAGCGATCCCAGTGAAACCGGGACCGATGGGGCGCTTGCTGCGGTGCATATTCTTGACTCTGCCTCCGACAAAGGTTTCGTCAACTTCGACGGGGCCACCTTCGTTACCCATCTTGTCGAAAGAACCGCTCTTCATGGCCTCACGAATCCGGTGAAGCATAAACCATGCCGTCTTCTGGGTCACGCCGATGTTGCGGTGAAGCTCATAGCTGGAAATGCCATTCTTGCAGTTACAGATCATCCAGACCGCTGTCATCCACTTATCAAGTCCAATCGGCGAATCCTCGAAGATCGTTCCAACCTTGACGGTGAATTGCTTCTTGCACCCGTTGCAGAACCACAGTTTGCGCGTCTTCACAAACGAGTTTCTATCCGATCCGCAGCGAGGGCAGCTAACCTTGTCATCCGGCCAGCGGAGCCACTTCGCATATTCAAAAGCGCGGTCCGCGTCGGAGAAGTAAGTTATTGCCTGCTGGAGAGTTACGGGCTTTTTCATGTTTCACACCTTCAATCTAAGAACAGCGTAGTGCGGATCGTCTTGTGTGCCAAGTATATTATTGCCCTGAAACGCTACCCCCGGAGCGCCTGAAACCCGTGAAATGCTCTACCCTTGCAATTGGACCGTATGACGCGCTTTGCTACGCATTTCCGGAAGGCTC
>JAJXZM010000092.1 GCA_021780055.1 Acidobacteriota bacterium | reverse complement strand
TGCCCATACGGACTACGCGTTTGATGTAGTCAACGTAACCCGGATGCATGAAGTAAACACGCTTGCGGAATGTTTGATCTCCGTAAATAACAGGCCGGCCAAGATAGTCCGGAACGAACCATTCCCGGGCTCCCGGCTCTTCTACAAGAAACGTCTCATAAGCGATTGTGCTACCCACATAAAGACCAACGCGTATGCCTTGCTGATGGAGTAATTCCGACAACTTGCGAGCGAGGCCAATATGTTCCTTTTCCGCCTCCAGGCCAAAACCCTTAAAGAAATCTATGATGGCAACCGTAACACCCAGGCTCTTGAGTTTCTTTACTGTGGCTTCGGTATGTTCACTGCGATAGTTCTCCTCTGCCCAGGTGGTCTGTCCGCCAACGCGCCGAAAAAAAATCGTCATATCATCCCAGCTCCCCACTGCCACAAACGGCGAGTTGTTCAGCCAGGATCGAGAAGAACTTGTAACTGCCTGATCAGCAGCCACGAGGCTTGGAATCTGCGTAACCGAAAGCCCTGCTGCCACATCCCGCATAAAATCCCTGCGATTCATTTGTCCCCCTTTTCTACTATTTGATCGAAAATCAACTCATTCTGTTTTGACCAAACCTAAAGCAAGAACGGCGCATTGAGCGGAAAAGCCCAAGGCCGGACCATTCACAATTGAAACAATCCGAATGCCCAATTTTAGAAACGAAACGGCCAACGCTCAATGGATATTTCCTTTCACCCGGTTACCGCGCGGAGCAGTGCAAGGGAGTTTGCAGGCGGCTCGGTGTAAAGCGCACGACCTAATGCAGCTCGGGCATGACGGTCGGACCCCCTAAATCTTCTTGTGTCACTATGGGTGAATTGACATAATGTACGTTGTCTTTTCGGCCTGGAGGAGGCAATGGGCTCATTTCCATCGCTAAAAAGGCAGTGGATTGCTGCCAGCGAGTCGCAACGTATTGAGCGGATTCTCGCTGCCACAAGGGCCTTGCTGGCGGTCGCTTCGCTTTTTGTAGTCTGGGTTGACCCCACTGAACCCCGCCATTACGCCTCGGTCGTGTATGCCCTGCTCGCCCTCTTCGTTCTTGAAGCCGTGGGAGTGCTGGCTTTGGTACGAACCCAGAGGACTTCCTCGCCCCAGTTCCGCCTGGCAGTTCACTCGCTCGATATCCTGTGGCCGGCCCTCATTGCCATATTCACGGCAGGTCCGAACAGTCCATTCTACCTCTTTTATACATTCGTCTTGCTGGAAGCAGCCTATCGGTGGGGGTTGCAGGCAACTTTGGTGACGGCGCTTGCCTCAACAGCCCTTTTCATTTCGCAATCATTTCTCACCCTCGCGAAAGGGCTTACCGTCACATCCCTCTTCAGCGGTTCCTATGATTTGAACTCATTCGTCATGCGCGGAGTCTACTTGCTGATTATGGGGTACCTGTTGGGATACCTGGGCGAAGAGGAAAAGCAGCTTAGAGTAGAAACCGCTGCCATTGCCAAAGTCATGACGAAAGCGCGCGCAGAAGTCGGCGTGCGGGGCACAATCGAAGCGGTTTTTGACGAAATACTTGACCTTTGGCCCACTCGACAGGCGGTCATGGCCGTCCTTGACCATAACTCAGGCCGGGCATTTCTTTGGAACATAGAACGTCAGGAATCCAAGAAAAAGGTAAACCTCTCAATCCGCGAACTCCACACAAGGGAGGGCAAGGAAAATCTTTTTGAAACCCCAGGGCACGTCTGGCACGCTTATCAAAACCGGACCTACCGTAATACTAAAAAATATAAGATATATTCTCTGGATGAAGACGGGAGGCGCCTCTTCGACGAAGTATGGGCTCCACCTGCCGAATTAGCGGGAAACACGGAGATACACTCGTGTCTTGGAGTGCGCGCACTGTATGGGGATGAATGGTCCAGTGTCATGCTGCTGCTTGAACCGAAGTTGCGCGCAACACCTGAGGCTGCTGTACGTTTCATGCGTGCCGTGGCCTTACAAGTAACCCCTGCGATATACACATCCTTCCTGACGTCTCGTCTGCGGTCGAGGGCGGGAGCGCTTGAGCGGGCACGAGTGGCGCGAGAACTCCACGACGGCGTTATCCAGTCCCTGATTGGTATTGAAATGGAGATTGACGTCCTTCGCCGCCAGACAGATGCCTCGCCTGCTGCCGTTGTGGAAAGGCTATCTCACATTCAGAAAATCCTCCGGCAGGAAGTTCTCAATCTGCGCGAACTAATGCAGCAGATGAAACCGATTGACATTCGCCCAACTCAGTTGCTTGACTTCCTTGTCTCCATGGTCGACAAGTTCAAGCGTGATACGGGTATTTCCAGCCGGTTTGTTTCGACGTTGCAGGAAATTTCACTCACCCCGCGGGTTTGCAACCAGTTGGCCCGTATCGTTCAGGAAGGGCTGTTCAACGCAAGAAAGCATAGCGGCGCGAGCACGGTTCTGGTACAACTGGGCCAGCAGGACGGCCGTTTGAGATTGGTCATCGATGATGACGGACGGGGTTTTGACTTTTCAGGACGCCTCGACCTGGTTGAGCTTGACGCCATTCGGAAGGGCCCGCTGGTCATCAAGGAGAGAGTACGCACCATTGGGGCCGAACTTGTTGTAGAATCAATCCCCGGCAAAGGATCGCGCATAGAAGTCAGCTTGCCGAAGAATACTTATGGGTGATACTGCGCAAACCGTTCGAATTCTTGTGGCGGACGACCATCCCATTTTCCGTGATGGTTTGCGGAAACTGCTTGAAGCGGAAAAGGATTTCGAGGTCGTCGGCGAAGCCTCCGACGGCGGCGAAGCCATTGAAATGGCCCAGCAGCTTAAGCCCGACGTCTTGCTGCTCGACCTGGCTATGCCCCGCGTCCCTGGATTGGAAGCCCTTCGCCTACTTGGGAATTCTGTTGAGACGATCAAAGTCATTCTGCTGACAGCGGCTATCGAGCGGGACCAGATTGTGGATGCTCTGCACCATGGCGTGCGCGGCGTTGTCCTCAAAGAATCCGCCACAGAATTGCTGCTGAAGAGTATCCGGTGCGTGATGGAAGGCCAGTACTGGGTAGGTCGCGAAAGTGTGTCCGACCTGGTGAGGATCGTTCGAGACTTGACCGCGATCCCCGAACAAGGGGCAAGAAAAAAGTCGTATAGCCTCACCCCGCGCGAACTCGACATCATTTCGGCTATCGTGGCTGGATACACGAATAAGGACATTGCAGAGAAATTCTCCATTGCCGAGCAGACGGTTAAACACCACCTTGGAAACATCTTTGATAAGCTCGGAGTATCAAATCGCCTCGAACTGGCACTGTTTGCAGTGAACCACCACCTGGTTGAAGAGGAGTAGCCTCAGCAGGTTCTGCGCGGCCAAGCCCACTTGCCATATCAACCCAATTGTTCCAATAACTTAAGCCTACCGATACCGACAGTTACTTTCCCCCAGTTATCCCTATATGCTTTGGCGTGCGCTCCGCAAGTACCCTAGCCCGCCGAACCACGCCAGAAACCAAATTCACAAAAGACTGTGACGATGGTCACAGCGTCGCCGATGCTTGAAGCGTAGAAGGGACTTATAGTCGGGCAATCGGCACGCTTACAACAGGAGGCTCCGGTTGGGTGCCATCCTCGGTCTTGACATTGGCGCTGTCAGTTTAAAGCTTGCCGCAATCGGCGATGCTGGCGATCAGCAGCTTTTCGGGGCTCTAAATGGTAAATCAACAGATTTTTTTACCGCTATTTTCCCCGAGCACTCCCCGTTTGCCCCGCGTCCATTGCTTCTCTCGCGTTATCGCCGTACAGAAGGAAACCCTTGTCAGTGTGTAGCTGAAATTCTGGAGGAATTTCATGCCTTAATTCCTCGCGATCACGTTAAGGGTATTCGAGTGACCGGCTGCGGTGGCGAGTTGATCGGGAAGATGCTTGGATGCCCCGTTGACAACGAGTTTCGCGCCATAGCTCGGGGAATGCGAATCTTCCATCCGGATGTTCAAACGATATTTGAAATCGGGGGACAGACATCAAAGTATCTCCGCCTTGCCACTGGGCCAGAGCAAAATCACACGGGAATTACCGACTACCAGGCGAGCGGCGAGTGCGCTGCCGGCACAGGGTCTTTTATCGACCAGCAAGCTTCGCGATTGCGTTACGCAATTGAGGATGTCGGGCCGGCGGCATCGAGTGCACCGTGCTCCGCCCGCATAGCAGGCCGCTGCTCTGTATTTGCCAAGACCGACATGATCCACGCGCAGCAGAAAGGGTACACGACCGAGCAGATCCTCCGAGGACTGTGCGAAGCCGTCGCACGCAACTTCAAGTCAAGCATTGTGAAAGGCCGTAAGGTAGAACCCCCGGTAGCCTTTATTGGCGGCGTGGCGCTAAATGAGAGTATTCGCGAAGCGATTTGCGAAGCGTTCAAACTGGACGAAAGGGAATTGCTTGTTCCTGAGCTCTATGGGTGGATGGGAGCAACAGGTGCGGCGCTTCTGGAGGCCGAAGAAGTTGATAAGGCTGTATCCAGCCGGTCAAGAATTCAGATGGAAAAGGGAGCCCCCGAACCTTCTGCCACCAACCAACCGCTCTCCCTGGCGAATGTCCTCCTCTTGCGCAATCACGCGGGGAAGGTTGAACCGCCGGCATCGGGGCAAAGAGTCAGTGCTTATTTAGGTGTTGATGTAGGTTCCGTCAGCACCAATCTGGTGGTAATCGACACTGCGGGGAAAGTCCTCAAGGAAATCTACCTTTATACGGAGGGAAGGCCCATTGAGATTGTGTCCCGCGGACTCAAGGAAATCGAATCTGGGATCGGCCCATCAATGGTCATTTGCGGCGTGGGCACAACGGGTTCCGGCCGAGAACTTATCGGCGAATTGATAGGTGCCGACACCGTTAATGACGAAATCACGGCGCACAAGACAGGCGCGATGTTCATCTCGCAGGAAATGGACATGCCGCAGGTTGATACGATCTTTGAAATCGGCGGGCAGGATTCTAAATTCATCAGGATCGAAAAAGGTGTCGTGGTTGATTTCACTATGAATGAGGCGTGCGCGGCGGGGACAGGTTCCTTTCTTGAAGAACAGGCGGAGAAAATGGGAATCTCCATCAAGGAACAGTTTGCGCGCCTGGCACTTGCATCTCTAAGCCCGGCCAGCCTCGGAGAACGCTGCACGGTATTCATGGAGCGGGATGTCACTGCGCTGTTATCGAATGGATCGGAAGTTGGTGATCTGGCGGCTGGACTTGCATATTCAGTTGCCCTGAATTATCTGAACCGCGTGGTTCGTGGCCGCAAGATTGGCGATGTCATCTTCTTCCAGGGTGGAACTGCTTATAACGACGCCGTGGCGGCGGCCTTCTCTCAGATTCTCCACAAGCAGATCGTGGTGCCGCCCCACAACGGCGTCATGGGAGCCATTGGAGCAGCGCTGCTTGCCCGCGACAGGATGCAGACGACATCGGGCGCCAGCAAGTTCCGTGGCTATGACCTTGACCGGGTGGAATTCACTTCTCGTGACTTCGTGTGCCACGCCTGCTCAAATTACTGTGATATCAAGGAGTTCACGATTGAGGGGCAACGGACTTACTGGGGAGATCAGTGCTCGGATAAGTTCCGCAAACGCGCACAATCTGATCGAAAGCCCGTTATCGATGACCTGATCAATTACCGGGAAAAACTGCTGGAGTCATCCTTAGGCGTGACAGTAGAAGGGCGACCCACAGTGGGGATTCCACGGGCCATGTATTTCTATGATCGGTTTCCATTCTGGAATGAATACTTCCAATCGCTCGGCTTCAATGTTGTTGTTTCCTCTCCTACAGACCGCAAGGCGTCAACTGCGGGCGCAGAAATGGCCATTGCCCAGCCATGTTTCCCCGTGCAGGTTGCCCACGGCCACGTCAAGGAATTGCTGGATAGGCAAACGGACTTCATTCTGCTCCCCAATATTGTTAATGCTGAGGCTCCCCAAACTGGCGTGCCTTCACACCTTTGCCCATGGAACCAGACCCTGCCCTTCGTGGTACGCGTACTGCCACAAATAGAAGAAAGTCGCACTAAGCTGCTTGCCCCGACGGTCCATTTCCGAAACGGACGCGAATTCGTAAGAAAGGGACTGGCCAGATTTGCTGCCGGGCTCGGCATCCCACGGCACAAAAGCAACCTGGCTGCACGGGCCGCCTATGCTGCTCAGGACAAATTCGACAGCGACTTGTTGACTGCAGGCGCAAAGGCGCTTGCAACGTTGGAACGCAGCGGAGAGCCAGGGATTGTTCTCATAGGGCGTCCTTACAATCTCTACGACAGCAGTGTCAATTGCGATATTCCACGAAAACTCCGCAAGATATACGGAGTCAACGTCATCCCTATGGACTTCTTACCGGTGGAAACTGAGGATGTCAGCGAAGTCAACTCCAATATGTTCTGGAATTCCGGCCGGCGAATACTGGCTGCTGCGCTTTACGCCCGCCGTTACCAGAACCTTCATTTGATTTACATCTCAAATTTCAAATGCGGACCAGACTCATTCATAAAATCGTTCCTGAACGATGCTGCGGGCAAACCTTCGCTGGTGCTCCAGTTTGATGGCCACTCGAACGATGCAGGCTTCATTACGCGTTGCGAAGCATATCTTGAGAGCAAAGAGATATTGAGATGTCCATCGGTCACCGCTGCAGTTTGAATCATTCGATAGATGCCCGCCACCCGCTCCACGGCAAGGCTGTCTATTTGCCTGTAATGGGGGAAGGAGGATCGGAGATTTTTGCCGCCATCTTCCGCCGTCTCGGCGTCGAAGCGCACGTAACTCCGCCTTCAAGCAGGCGGACAGTTGAATTGGGCGGCAAGGCAACACAGGGGGATGAATGTTATCCCAGCAAAGTTGTCATCGGGGATCTTTTCCAGTCGATCGAGCAGCCGGGGTTCATCCCGGAACAAACAGTGTTCTTCCTGCCGACCGCTGACGGCCCATGCCGCTTTGGACAGTATGTCCCCTACCTCCGGAAGGTCCTGCGTGATGCAGGTTATGGGCAGATCGAGGTCATATCACCCTCGGATTCAAACAGCTATTCCGGGCTTGGTACCGTCGCAAACGTATTTACACGATTGGCATGGAGAGGGGTGGTGGCTTCAGACGCCATCCATCGCCTTCTTCTCAAGACTCGCCCGTACGAAATTCATGAGGGGTCTGCCGACCGAGCCTACCAGGAAAGCCTGGAAGATCTACGTGAAACGATCGAGTCGTCCTGTGACAACATGGATTGCCAGCTTTGCAGCCTGGGTGAGTCTCTCGAGAGAGCACGCAGCCGTTTTCGTGCCGTACCAGCAAGGTACGATCGAACGCGGCCTTTGATCGGGGTGATTGGGGAGATTTTTTGCAGGCTGAACACGTTTTCAAACGAAAACCTGATCAGAAGGATCGAGGCTCACGGAGCCGAAGCTTCGCTGAGCCACGTTGCTGAGTGGGTCGTGTATACAAGCAACGAACAGGAACGGCAACTTCGGATGCTTGGGAAAACGTTTTCTCTGGAAATGCTGGGTGCGAAGGTGCGTGATCGCATCCGCCGGTCCGACGAACATGCACTGCTTGCGCCACTTGAAGAAGACCTGAAAGGTTACGAAGAACCTGAAGTGGAGGAAATCGTCAAGCTCGCCTGGCCCTATTTGCCGGCAAATGGAGTCTCCGGCGAAATGGTTTTAAGCGTGGGGCTAGTGGCCTACCACTCAAAGCACGGCGCCGACGGAGTTATCGATATCAGTCCCTTCGGCTGCATGAATGGTACCGTCAGTGAGGCCATCTATCCCAGGGTCAGCCGCGACTACGGCGGCATCCCTGTCCGCAGCTTCTACTTCGATGGAACGCGCTCAAATCTTGACCGAGACCTGGGCGTCTATCTCGAACTTGCCCGCTCCTATCACAAGACCAAGCCTTATTCCCGCACTTATCCGGAGTGCTTTACCCCAGCAAGAGAGGATGAAGATGCGCCGGATAGAAAGCCTCCACGGCAGGTCACCCGCGATTCCTCCGGGCGCATTCTTCCAGTCCTGGGCAAACAGGCTACTCAAGAATAGAGAAGCATTTCAGAGCGAGGGCCAGAGCGACTCCCAAATTTTGAATTCCGTGTGAAACCCTGATTCCTCCGCCCGAACCATTGTGCGGCCAGAGGCAACATCGAGTGTGTGCTCAAAAATGCGCCTCCCAACGTCTTCCACCGTCTCATCGCCATCAAGGATAGTGCCAGCGTTAATGTCGATATCACCGTTTTGCTTAGAAAGAATGCTGTTGGACGCAATCTTTGTGACCGGGCCGAGCGCGCATCCAATCCCTGTTCCCCGCCCTGTGGTAAACAGGGCGACCTGCGCTCCGCTCAGAAAAAGCGCCGGAGTCGAAATCTGGTCGTAACCCGGCGTATACAACACATAGAGCCCCTTGCGCTCACCAAGCCACTCTCCGTACTCCACCAGATCTTCAACAATAGAAGTTCCACCTTTGGCTTTTACGCCGCTGGATTTCAGAAAGATGTTATAGAGTCCGCCTTTTTTGTTTCCGGGTGACGGATTGTCCCGGAAGTCACAGCCAAATATTTCCACGTAATCTTGAAAGCGTTTCAGCGCCTTGATCAACTTGCGTCCCACTTCGCGCGTGCGCGCCCGTTGAGCAAGGTCGATCATGGCCCCGCCCTGGAGTTCTGGAATTTCCGGCAGGAATACTGCCGCTCCCGCATTGACAAACATGTCAGACGCAACACCCACAGCCGGATTGGCGGTCACGCCAGACCAGCGGTCAGAACCTCCGCACTTGGTGCCAATAATAAGATTTGATATCGGAACGGGGCGTCGCTCCCAACGGTTCGCGACATGAAGCATCTTCTCGACCATGGAAAGGCCCTTTTCCACCGTCTTGCGGCCCCCACCTGCTTGCTGAATAGTCAGGTTCACAACCCGCTGGTTATAGTTTTCAATTTCATTCTCAAAGATTGGCACCGAGCATTCGACGCAGGTCTTCCCACAACCGAGGTCAATATAAATAGCGGAGCCAAGGTTCGGGTGCCGAAGCGTGTTCGTCAGGAGCTGGTTGAGAATTTCGACAGCATTACCGTCCGGCATTCCGCAACCCGATTCATGAACAATCGGAACAACCCCATCCACATTCGGAAACCTCTTGCGGGTGTAAATTTCCTTCATGGCACGAAAGGCAATTTCCCGAGCTTCAGAAGAGGAGCACATCCCTGAGGTCACAATACCAACGTAGTTGCGAACTCCCACGGTGCCATCGGGCCGCACAAAGCCATCAAAAGTGCGAGCAGCGAGGCCAGCGTCAATCGGGTTCGGCAATGGATTATCGCGATAACGCACCCTCAGGCGCGGCAAATGGTGATCGATATTTGACTCATCGACAGGGTCGCCGGCTTGAACTGCACGCGCGGCTAAGCCGATCGGATCGCCAAGCGAAATAAATGGTTTTTCCCTGGCGATGTCCCTGACGGCAAAACTCTGCCCGCGAAGAGCCCGTCCCGAAAGAGTAATCGTCTTGCCGCCAAGCTGCAGTTGCGTTCCCTTGTCGAGAAAATCCGCCTTGACGACAGCCACGTTATCATCGTCCGGACGCACAACGATCGCAACTTCCGCAAGATTCAGAATTGCCATTGGGTTCTTTCTCCTAGTTTCAATCTCTCAACGATTCCCCAGATAAAAGAGGCATTAACGGACTTGCCAAAGTTTACTTCCGCATCAACGCTCGAGGCCTACCTGCATCTGGCCAAGCCATGTCGCGCATAATGATCATAAATCAAATGCTGATTTCACGTTGAGCCGAATCATGACGTTGGTCGCACACAAGTTGTTTAGAACGACCATTTGGTTTATGCTAGACTTTTCTGTTAAATTAGTAGGGATATTTATGTTGTTTGCGGGCCGTTAGCTCAATTGGCAGAGCAACTGACTCTTAATCAGTAGGTTGGGGGTTCGATTCCCTCACGGCTCACCATCAAGTCTTCAATACCCTGTACAACCAATCTTATGCTTACGGAGTTTTCGCGCCACTGCTCCGCCTGGCGACTCCTGGCAACACAGAGGCACGGACACTTCTCCGCTCACCTGCCGGAAATTTTCTGGGCATTTGTTAAAAGCCCATATGACCGCCGGAATTCTCAGCCATAAAGCTACGCCAATCGTATAAAATCATGAGATGTAACTCAATTGGCGTAAAAATCGTCAGAAGGGTTGTCGTTGCTTTCCCTTCTGGGGAGAATGTGGCATAATTTCGCGACCAACAGGACACAGGAACGCATGAATAGAGCTCGTCAATTCCTTGCACTTACATTATTGTTTTCCGCGACGGTTCTCGGCGGATGCAGTAGCAGCGACGCGCCCGCACAGGGATCATCTACAAGTGGAGAAATCTCGCGCCCACAGGAGAGCACTGCTGTGCCTGTCATGGTAGCCCAGGCGGAACGGTCTACGATCCCCATCCAATTAACAGCCATTGGCACAGGCAAGGCATTTCAGACTGTCGCAGTTGAGTCGCAAGTGGCCGGCATCGTCAAGGAAGTGCATTACAAACAGGGCCAGTATGTTCGCAAAGGTGATTTGCTGGTCACGCTGGATAAGGACCCCTTCCTCGCCTCCCTCGCCCAGGCTGAAGCGGCTCTGGCCAGGGACAAGGCCCAAGCCCAGTTGAGCCAGACGGAGCTGGCGCGCAGCGACAAACTTTACAAGGAAGGCGTCGTTTCTCCGCAGCAGTATGATCAGTCCCTTGCCACTTCGGCCGCCGCCGAAGCCACCGTCCGTGCTGACCAGGCTGCCATCCGGACGGCCCAAATCCAGCTTTCCTATTGTTCAATCTACGCACCCATCAGCGGTGTTACGGGAGAACAACTCGTCTCTCCCGGAGCAACCGTGAAGGCCAATGATGTCCCAACCCTGGTAGTGATTAACCAGGTTGAACCCATCTATGTCACTTTCTCGGTTCCACAACAGTATCTGGGATCGGTTAAGAATTCCATGGCGCGCAACCGTTTGCCCGTCAGGGCAACCCCGCCCGGCAGCACCGTTGCCGAAACGGGATTTCTGACCTTTGTGAATAACACGGTCGATACCACCACCGGAACCATTCAGTTGATGGCTACTTTTCCCAATTCCGACCACCACCTCTGGCCCGGGCAGTTTTCCAATGTCGTGCTGAACCTGGGCGAGCAGCAGAATGTGCTCGTAGTACCCTCGCAATCCGTGCAGGCCGGGCAACAAGGCGATTATGTTTTTATTGTGAAACCGGACAAGACAGTGGATGTCCGGCAAGTTAAGGTAGGGCAAACCGTCAACAATCAGACGGAAATTGTGCAGGGCCTCGCTGCGGGCGAAACCGTGGTTACCGACGGGCAAGTGCGTCTGGTGCCAGGCACGAAGGTCTATTTCACCAAGACCCTGTAATAAGACGGGAACGTCATGAATTTCTGCGAACCTTTCATTCGCCGGCCGGTCATGACCAGCCTTGTGATGCTGGCGATCCTAATATTTGGAATATTTGGATACCGCTACCTGGCCGTCAGCGACTTGCCCAACGTCGATTTCCCAACCATTCAGGTTTCTGCCGGGCTCCCCGGTGCCAGCCCGGAGACGATGGCTTCCTCTGTTGCAACACCACTCGAGAAACAGTTCACCACAATTGCCGGCCTGGATTCGATGACATCAACGAGTTCCCTCGGCAACACATCGATCACCCTGCAATTCGATCTCAGCCGGGACCTCGATTCCGCCGCACTCGATGTGCAGTCAGCCATTGCCGCTGCCGCTAATCAACTCCCGGCCAATATGCCCTTTCCTCCGACCCTGCGAAAAGTGAACCCGGCGGACCAGCCTATCTTTCTCCTTGCCGTAACTTCGCCAACACTGCCCCTTTACGAGGTCGACGACTACGCCGAAAATTTCATCGCTGAACAGATTTCAATGGTTCCCGGTGTCGCCCAAGTCGGAGTCAACGGGGCTGCAAAGTACGCGGTCCGAGTTCAGCTGAATCCCCAGGCTCTTGCCAGCCGCCAAATCGGTATCGATCAGGTGGAGCAGGCAATACGAAATGCCAATGTTAACATGCCGATGGGCACTCTCAATGGCGCCCATAAGGCCTATAACATTGAGTCCAATGGGCAGCTTTCTGATGCCGCCGTTTACCGCCCGCTTGTCGTCGCATACCGCAATGGCGCGCCTGTCCGGCTGGACCAGGTGGCTACAGTTGCGAACGGAATTCAGGACAACTACATAGCAAACTGGATCAACGGAGTGCCCGGTATCATGTTAAGCGTCCAACGCCAACCCGGTACCAACACGATCGAGATTGTAAGAGATATCCGCAAGCTCCTTCCCCGGTTCTACACAATCCTGCCGCCATCGATCCACCTCTCAATCGAGTATGACCGGTCCGTTTCTATCAGCGAATCCGTCAACGACGTCAAATTCACGCTTCTGCTGGCGATCTTTCTGGTTGTTCTTGTCATCTTCCTCTTCCTGCGCAACGCTTCGGCCACTGTGATCCCGAGCCTGGCGCTGCCCATGGCAATCATGGGCACGTTCGCGGTGATGTACTTACTGGATTACACGATCGACAACTTGTCGCTGCTGGCCCTGACCCTCTCGGTGGGCTTTGTCGTCGATGACGCCATCGTCATGCTTGAAAATATCGTGCGCCATCTGGAGATGGGGAAGACTCCACTCCAGGCCGCACTGGACGGCTCCAAGGAAGTTAATTTCACCATCCTTTCGATGACTCTGTCGCTCGCTGTCGTCTTCCTCCCCGTTTTTTTCATGCCCGGTGTATTCGGCCGCCTGCTTCACGAATTCGCTGTCGTAATTATTTCCGCCGTTCTGGTTTCCGGTGTGGTTTCCGTCACCCTCAGCCCGATGCTCTGCCGGCGCTACCTGCGTCCACAGCACGAACAGCGGCAGAAGTGGCTTTATCGCAAACTCGAAAACATACTCGACGCTTCTCTCAGCGTTTACGGCTGGACCCTTCGCTGGTCGCTGCGGCACCGCGTGCTGATCATGTTTTTTGGTTTTCTCGTTCTGCTTGGAACGGCCTGGGAATTCTGGAAGATTCCGAAAGGTTTCCTCCCCAATGGTGACTCCGGCCGGATCGCAGTCGCGACAGAGGCCAATCAGGGAATCTCTTTTGATTCAATGAAGGCGCACCAGGAGGCGGTCAATCGTATCCTTAAGGCCGATCCGAGTGTTGTGCAGTTTTTCTCAGGCATCGGCGGTTCGTTCAACAACGGGATGAACAATGGCCGCGCTTTCCTTCATTTGAAGGACCGCCCCGATCGCCCGTGGAGCCACAATCCTGCCTACGATCATCTGGTTGCCCGCTATGGGCACGTCGCCGTTCTCGGTTCAGTTGTTCGGCTCATACGTCCTCTCTACGAACATCACATGACCATCGAGGACGTCATTCGAGGGCTGCAGCCGAAGGTTGACAAGATACCCGGAATCCGCGTCTTTCTTACAAATCCGCCATCCATCCGCATCGGCGGACAAATGACCAAGAGCTTGTACCAGTACACATTGTCAAGCCCCCAAACGGACCAGCTTTATCAGTACGCCCAGAAGTTTGAAGCAAAAATGAAAAATCTGCCCGGGCTTGAAGACGTCACAAGCGACCTCCAAATCAAAAATCCCCAGGCAAACGTGGTGGTCGACCGCGACAAAGCCGCCGCGCTTGGCGTAACGCCTCAACAGGTCGAAGACGCACTTTACAGTGCTTATGGCCAGCGCCTGGTTTCACCGATTTATACATCGAATGACGAATACTGGGTGGTAATGCAGGTTCAGGATCGTTTTCAGAGCGATCCCAACATGCTCTCGGAGCTCTACATCAGCTCGGCCTCCGGACAGCTTGTGCCCCTAAGCGCTGTTTCAAAATTCACCACCAGCCTTGGTCCTCTTACCGTAAACCACAACGGTCAACTCCCCTCGGCTACGATCTCCTTTGACCTTGCTCCTGGTGTGGCCCTGGGACAGGCGGTGAGCGAAGTGGAAGGCCTTGCCAAATCGATGCTACCCATTTCCATCACCACCGAGTTCCAAGGCACGGCTCAAGCCTTCAAGGACTCCCTCACGGGACTGGGCATCCTGCTGATCATGACAGTCCTGGTGATCTACATTGTGTTGGGCATCCTTTACGAAAGCTACATTCATCCCATTACGATTCTCACCGGGTTACCGGCGGCGGCCTTCGGAGGTTTGCTGACGCTTTCGTTGTTCCATATGGAGCTGGACCTTTACGGCTTTGTCGGCATCATCATGCTGATCGGCATCGTCAAAAAGAACGCGATTATGATGGTTGATTTTGCTTTGGAAATGGAACGCAAGGGGAATTACACGGCCAGCGAGTCCGCCTATCAGGGCTCCATGATTCGGTTCCGCCCGATCATGATGACCACCGCCTGCGCCATCATCGGCACACTGCCCATCGCCATCGGCATTGGCGCCGATGCCGACTCGCGGCGCCCGCTTGGCGTTTGCGTGGTCGGCGGATTGCTGTTCGCCCAGTTCGTGACGCTTTACCTCACCCCTGTCTTTTACACCTATATGGACTCTTTCCTGAAGTGGCACAAGAGCGACAAAGACCGGGCGGAATCTGAAGTCGTCAGCGCACCGGTGCTCGCGCCCGACACTGAAAACATCGGCTAAAGCCAGCTTGAGCAGCCCGGATTACTGTTCCCTTCAACAAGAGGGCTCTTCTGAGGTTCGTCAGGAGCGTCACCTTAAGCACTGATTCATCCCACGGGAAATGCATCGTCAGGCAAGCGTGCCGGACCACCCAAGAATGATGATGGCGAGTATGAGTACCAGCAGGCCGACTCCCATGAACACTCGCTCTACGGCGCGTGAAAAGCGCCATTCACCGGCAAGGATGCCGCACACATTCGCAGTAAGGAGACCAACAGAAAGGCTGAGCGGCCAGCCAATAGCCGGGCCCAGCCTCCCGAGCTTCGGCGCCGCCGAACCGTAAACGAAAATGCTCCCGCCCCAGAGCAACCCCATCAGAAGCGTCAATCCGTAAAGCGACATGGATTTGGGCTGCGCATATTTTGCCCAGCTTCGGTTCTTTCTGAACAGGCGCGCACAAAATCCGAGGTTTGCAATTGCCCCGCCCGTCAGCATCAACAACCAGACAATGTTGGAGCCTGCAAAAGGGCTGTCCCCCAGCCGGACAGCGGATTGGACAATGCCCTGGGCGGAACTATAGCCAATGTTGAAAACCGCCGAAAGCACCCCCGCACCGGCACAGAGCAACAGGCCAAACCAGAACGGCCGCGCTTCGCCCACCATTTCCTGGCGCACGTTCTCGTTCACCTGGCTGCGTTCCTTCAGCTTTCCCGCGTAGCCGCAAAAGGCAATGCCTGCAATCGCAATCCCAGTTCCCACCATGATCGCCTCACCCTGCTTCTCAAAAAGCTTGCTCGGGTCGAGCACCAGAATCGGCAGGAACGAACCTAGTGAAGAGCTTATGGCCAGCACAAAGGTGTTGGCGAGTGAAATGCCGATGGCGCTGACACTCTGGCCAAACATAAGGGCCCCGAAACCCCAGGCGAACCCACATATGACGGCCATCACTATGGCACGCGTTGGAGCCTGCTGAAGCACTTCGCCCAGGTTTGAAACCGTTGTCGCCGCAACGATTACCGGCATCAAGAGACAGGCGATCAGAATAAAGAGCGCCCAGACGTTCTCCCACGACCATCGTCCCAGATATCGCATGGGCAGCGTAAAGGTCCCGTTCATTAGTCCGGAAAGGACTGCGAGCGTTAGACCCAATGCCGCGGCAGAGGAAGTTGGGTTCATAATACCCTCAGTATAGGTTACGCGGGCCGGCCATCGGCCGCGAGCCTGTTATACCCAAACTCTTCCAGATAGATCTTTTTACGACTCACCCGTTTCCGCCCGAAGTTCATTCAGGCGCTTCTTCAGGCATTCGGTAAGCTCGCTGTAGCGAGGATCACCATAAAGATTGTGAAGCTCGTGCGGATCTTCCTGAAGATCATAGAGTTCCCATTCTGTAGGTCTTTCTTCATAATACTCAAGGATCTTGTAACGTTCGGTCCGAACGCCATGGGTCTTAGGAACCATATTGGGACCTGGATATTCATAGTAAGAATAGAGCCAATCCTTGCGCCAGCCTGAGTTGTTCCCGCGAAGCAATGGCACGATGCTTCGCCCCTGCATGAGCGATGGAACCTTGACCCCCGCAAGTTCCAGCACGGTGGGCGCGATATCGATATTCAGGACCATCTCATCGATCAATGTTCCCGGCTTGATCAGCTTCGGATAGCGGATGCCCATCGGGATGCGGATGGAAGGCTCGTACATGAGACGTTTATCAATCAGATGCCACTCGCCGAGAAAATAACCATGGTCCGCCGTGTTCATGATCACCGTCTCGTCCAGCTTGCCCGTTTCCTCCAGAAT
>JAJXZM010000106.1 GCA_021780055.1 Acidobacteriota bacterium | reverse complement strand
TTTCCCAGTGCCATGCCGCGCATTGTAACCCTGCTGCTCCAGCACAACAACCAAATCTTGGCGCTGTCCCGCCACACTTTCACCACAGGCTGCTAGGGGTTGGACGCGGCCGCCAGGAGTTCCTTCTCGATCTTGCGGAATGCGACCGGATCTCGAACGTAATCTGTAAATGAAGAGATGGCGGCCTTCGCAAGGCGGTCAGCTTCGGTGGGGTTCGAAGCTTTCAGTTGGTGCAGCAATTCGTAATCTTCAACTCCCGCCAGGAAAGTCTCCATGCGGATCGAACTGTCAAACGTCATCTGCTCCCGGTTGGGGTAGTAGATGAAGGCGTCACCGGAAGGCAGAAGCTCGGTGTTGTTGTCGATCACGGGCTGGGTATCCAACACGGGCTTGGGAGTCCAGAAGTTTCCGCCCCAGTGAAGGAAGCCCGTAAAGCCGTAACGGAAATCGAGCCACGGTAGCAGCCTCGTCTTGATCAACGGGAAATCCATCAGGCGGTTGATGTATCTTTTCTGCGGATAGAGGCAGGTGTAATACCAGACAGGATGGCCACTGTGAATTCTCTTCTCCAGCAGGTCCATTGCGTCATCGAACCTGCCCAGTTGCGGAACCCAGATGTCGCAATCGTTCCTGACAATCTCCGGAATGTGCTGGGCGTCGATGGCGTCAATGGTCTGCACACCGGGCATGTATCGGCGAACGAGAGCTGCAATCCTGCCGTAGTAAGGGATCTCATCGCCGTGCGCTTCGTCCAGCACGTGCTGCAGGTAAATCGACTTCCAGCCTTTGCTTTCCAGGTGCTTGTCGAGAGCTGTGAGAAAGCTGGCAAGGAAGCGGCTAACCGCAGGCGAGTCGGGTGGCAACGTCTCGGTAACCGCCTTGCCGTCTTTGAGCACAAAAACCTCAACGCCCAGCGGCGCTGTGTAGTACGGTCGCGTCAGCAAGTGGCTCCCTTCGATGTATTGCATCGAACCGGCCGCCTGGAAGGTTTCCACCCAGCGGTCAAAGTTACTGAAATCGTAATGCAGCGTCCCACCGGAAATCGTGGGTTTCACAAGCTCCATTAGCGGGGTGAAAACCACGTTCTGGCGATGTGCCGCAAACACCAGAGCGACGTTGCCCACCAACTTCCACCATCCATCTGAAAATTCCGGTACGCCAAAAAACTGCTGTGATTTCTGATCGTCGAGTGAAAACCAGTTGGTTACGTTGAGCGACTGTTTCTCCGGCACTGTGGCCGCTACGACTGTGAGTCGGAAGGGAAGGCGCGCCAGAGTCTGCTGACCGGCTTCAATATCAACGACGCTGCGGTAATTGCCCGGAACGGCGTCTGCTGGCACATGGATCTCGATCCAGAGGGAATGCGTCCGGTTGGCTTCAAGATCAAGTGGGAGGGCGAGCAGCGGGTCCGGATACCATCCGGGAGCTGTTCCTACCAGTTCATTTGCAGGTGACTCGGGTGTATGCGAGCCGACAACCACGTAACCAACCTGCCGTATGCTCAGGCCCGTCGAGGCGATCGTGTGACCGCTGCCATCCTTGGGCGGCTCCAGGCGCGCCGTAACCGCAGGGAAGGCTCGCGTCGAGCGCAAGGCGATCTGGATGTTGACATGCTGGTTTCTCGCCGCTTCGTATTCGGCGTGGGCAAGTTGGCTGGTGCCGACGCCGTCGCCCGGAAAGACTTTGACCAGCGAGTCCACATACCATGCCTTCAGGCCGTGTGATCCCGTGCCCGGACCACAGGATGATATGAGTAGAGTTGTAACAGCAATCAGGAGGAAAACAACTCGCGGTCGCGATGCCATGGGAACCCTCCGCTGGTTGGGATCGAATGCGAGCCAATAGTAGCAGACGGTGTTCTGGAACTCAATGATGAGAGGTAGGGGCCGCAGTGATTTGGCCTCCGTTCGCCGAAGCCGAGAAGTGGCATTTGAACCGGTCCCTTCACTCGGCTTGAGTTTCTTGTCAAACCCGACCGTTCAGCTCTATTCAGCACGCCGGTGACTTCAGGATGAAATGTGACATGACTCACTGCAATGCGTGAGATGTATCACTGGCGCAATTTCTCTATTGGAGCAGGATGGTATGCAATCGGGTAGTTTGGCTGAAGAAGCGAAAATACTGCGCGAGACGAGCGAGAATATATGACCCTCACACCCAGCATAGAGAAATTTATATCGGTTTGGGCGGAAATGGCGTGCAAATGGTCCGTAAACCGTACGGTTGCTGAGGTCCATGCGCTTTTTTATCTTTCGGCTGAACCCCTGAGCGCAGAAGATGTTTCAACCCTCCTTTCAGTTTCGCGCTCGAATGTAAGTGCAAGCTTGAGGGAACTGGAAGGGCTTGGTCTGATTAGTCCGGTCCACATTCGCGGTGAACGGAGACAATACTTCGAAACCAAGAAAAGCCTCTGGGAAGCGTTCCGTATCATCGTCGACGACCACAAGCGACGAGTGATCGATCCGGCTATCAGCGTGTTCCACTCTTGCCTCGAAGAGCAGGAGCGCACGGTTCCCGAAGACACTCACACGCTGGAGCGAATGCGTGACGTCGTGTTCTTCTTCGATACGATGATTCCCCTGTATGATCAGCTTCGACGCCTCCCGAACGGCCCCATTCAAAATCTTTTCAAGGTAACAGCCAGTATTAAGGACCTTCTCAACTGAGCGGCCACAAAGAAGACCTCTTGTACCATCACGCCCCTATTCGGCCGGCTTGGTTATTACCTATCCACTCGTGTTGCCTCCATGGGATCAGGCGACCTGTTTTTCCCAAATAACGCGTCCTTAATACTACTTCTGTCAGGACTTGTGCCGGAAATCCAAGGCGATCATGGAGCCATTGTCTGCCGATTGCCCCTGGCGATGCTGCAGGTCGACTCCGATTTCCAGATCCCGAAGCTGCAGAAGGGTTTCCCTGCAAATCCCTTTTGATATTTTATCGTCGAGCCACTTATAACAGGCTAATACAAACTGATTTAAGTAAGTGTTTTATTATGAATATATTAGCAGAATGTAGCGGACTCGGAATCCGTCTGAAGTGACGGTCATCACAATTCTAAGTGATGGGAGTCACAGTTGATTCAGAGTCTCCTGTTGCAAATTATTTCGTGTTGATTGGTATTTCGGTGTTATCAATAATTTCGGGTAATTCGGTAATTATAGGATGGATCTTTCACCCGCAACTGAAGAATTTGTGGCCTGGTGGGGAGATATGGGCAGCAAGTGGGGTGTTAACCGCACCGTTGCGGAGATCCACGCTTTCTTTTACCTTTCCCCCGAACCATTAAATGCCGAGGATGTTGCGAGGGCTCTCTCATTTTCCCGTTCAAACGTCAGTTCAGGCCTTCATGAGTTGCAGAACTGGGGTTTGATCAAGGGGGTGCACTTCCGTGGCGACCGCAGGCAATACTACGAAGCTATCAAGGACCCTTGGGAAATGTTTCGAGTAATGCTTGATGAGCGCAGACGACGGGAAATTGAGCCGACGGTAGCAACGTTGCATAAGTGCCTGGATGAATTGGCGCGGCCCGAGGCCCAGGAAGACCAGTACACAGAAGAGCGCCTGCGCGCGATGCTGGAATTTTTTGAGGTCATGCTCCCTTTATATGATGAGCTTCGGCGTATGCCTCGTCGCCCAATTCAGAGCATCTCCAAGCTGACAGCCAAAGTCAGGGAGATCCTTAAGTAGGAAATGAATGTTGCGGCTCCGGACGGCAGGTCTGTTCAGTGCCATGCGCGGCGAGCAGATAGTGAAGGCCTGCTGTTCCGGCACGTACGCTTTTGAAGCTAATTGTTCTGGAGGTGTCTTAATGAGTTCGTTGAAAGGAATAAATAAGTACATATGGACTATGGTTGCGGCGGTGGGGCTGGTGCTGATGGGGAGCACGCGGTTGCAGGCGATCACGAGTTACGCGCGACAGACGGGGTTGCCGTGCAGTTCATGCCACACGATACCGCCGGAGTTGACGCCCTTCGGTCGGTCGTTCAAGCTCAACGGATACACGATGACGGGGATGCCGCAGATTACGGCGAAGCCGGCGCGGCAGGAAGCGGGGCTGAGCTTGAACCGTTACATGCCGATTGCGGCCTTTATCCAGTTTGCATACTCGGGGACGAACCGT
>JAJXZM010000599.1 GCA_021780055.1 Acidobacteriota bacterium | reverse complement strand
CAGAGCGGAGCAGACAAAATGAGGCCGAATCCCGATAAGAAAATATCAAAGGCTCGTTTGGCCATAAGCGAGGCTCCCAAATAAAAGCTTCCCGGAACAGTCAGGAAAGGCTTACCTGAGGTTAGGAAGTGAACAGCTGCTGGATGGCAATTAAAATAGCTTTGTAGTGCCAGTCAAAAATGAGATTGCCGCTAAGCCGCCCAAAGAGATCGATGGCGCCGGCTTTTTCAAAGGTCTTGTCAAGCAGCGAGTCGGGAAGTTTTGCGATCATTTTTCGGAAGAAGTAGCCTGTTTCAAGTTCCCGGTTGAAAGTGGAACGCGCGTAATTCCCGAAGGCGCTCAAAGCTTGCTCAGAGAGGTCATTCTCGCGGCAGGCACGCGCCATCACTTCCGCCGCCATTTCCGCAGAGAGCAGGCCGTAGTAAATGCCGCCGCCGGTCGTGGTCTTGACGTGGCCCGCCGCCTCACCAATCACCAGAATTCGATCCGTGGCGCACTTGCCCTGGGACCATTGGGTAATCACCTTCTGGGAAATCTTGTACTGGTCCGGGCGAAGATGCGGAGCGATCCTTCCCAGAAGTTTTTTGAAGTAGGGCCGCGGTTCCTCGCTGCACATGAGGCCCAGCCGGACCCGTCCGTGGCCGAGGGGTATTTTCCATGCGAAAGCGCCGGGCGCGACGGTCTGACCGACGTAAATCCTGGTCGGACGCGACATACCATCCCTGCCCAAGGGGATGTCCGCCTGAATGGCCCGCAGGTAGTCGCGGGGACGTACGAGCCCCAGCCTTTCGTTCAGCGACCGGCTCACCCCCGAAGCGATAATGGCAGCCCGGGCTTTGGCGCTCTCCAGTTCGCGGCGATCCTTCAACCGGTACCGAACGGCGACCCCGTGTTTTCTCTGCTCAATGGATTCGACAAACCTGCCAGGGCATATTTCAGCCCCTGCAGTGGTAGCGCGGCTGGCAAGGTCGCGGTTGAATTCAGCCTTGTCAACCACGCAAGCCATCGGCTCGGCTGCGCTGTGCTCGATTTTCCGGCCGGCCGGAGAAATGGCCTGGACCCTCCTGATGGTATTCAATACGGAACCTCTCGGGAGGTCAAACTTCGAAAAAGCCTCAATCCCGATCACCCCTGAACAGACAGCCCGCTCTCCAATTTGCCCCTGCGCATCAAACAGGCTCACCTCAAGCCCTGCCAAGGCCAATTGGTAGGCAGCGTGAAGCCCCGCCGGTCCGCCGCCCACGATAATGACATCTTTCAATTGTTTCCTCCGGTTGTGCCGCCGAGCCTATACGGTCCGCCTGAATTCAGCGGGGCCGGGACGCCCAATCATAGTTGATATCCGGGTCATCGAAAGCTAATCGGCCCTCGTCGCTCGGATCGTAGAAGTGGTTGGTCGCGTAAAGCAACTGTGCGGGTTCCGTCCCAATGACTTTGTATCCGTGAGCGATCCCAGGTGGGATTCTCACCTTCCAGGGGCGCTGCGCCCCGATAAACAGGGTGTTGATGTGGTTCCAGGTACCCGAACCTTCCCGGAGGTCGCACAGAAAGACTTGAAACATGCCGGCCAGCGGGGCCCACAAGTCGGTTTGTGCAAAATGGTAGTGGATGGCCTTGATCGCGCCGGGGTAGGAGACGGTGAATGAGACCTGGGTCTGATTGCCGCCCTCATTAAGAAAATCGCGTGCGATTCCGGGCGCGCCGAAACGTAAAATCTCGGTGAAACAACCCCGGTCATCCGGCCATTGCACGAGCGGTTCAATCTCCACCCCGGCAATCAACCGGGGAGACTGCGGGTCGGTGATCACCTCCCCGACGTCCCGAAATTCACGGTGAGACACCGCCAGCAGGAGTCCGTCACGCACACCAATCAAGCGTCTCTCAGACCGGTTTTGAATAAGCTGTCCGTTTCCAGAGGGTTTTGTCGGCACCATGACCTCCATCGCGAATCTCATCGAGATAGCTCTCCAGCCCTATCCTCCAATGGGGAAGGAGACCGATTCCCCGCAAGGCGAGCTTCCGGTTGGCAAGGACCGAGTAAGCCGGCCTGGGAGCGGGCCGGCCACATTCCAAAGAGGATATCGGCATCACCTGGACTCCTTTAACGGCGTGCAGTTCGATGATTTTCCGGGCAAATTCAAACCACGTGCAATCTCCGCCACCTGTTATGTGGTATGTGCCGTATTCGCCGGTCGTAAGCAATTCGGCCAGTTTCTGGGCCAGATGGCGCGTATAGGTCGGCGATCCCCGCTGATCGTTGACAATCCGAAGTTCCGATTTCTCCTCTGCCAGCCGCAGGATTGTGCTTACGAAGTTCTTTCCGTTGGGCCCGAAAAGCCAAGACGTTCTGACGATGAAGTAGCGGTCGAGCATCTCCTCGGTGAGCTTTTCACCCAGCAGCTTTGTCTTTCCGTAAACGCTGAGGGGATTCGGCTGAGCATCTTCGGGATACGGGTGGGTTGCCGTGCCGTCAAAGACGTAGTCGGTGCTCATGTATAAAACCGCCGCGCCAATGCGCTTGGCCGCTCTGGCCACATTGAATGTTGCGGCTTCGTTTCCGGCCCTTGCCTTTTCTGGTTCCCGTTCACAACCATCTACATCGGTGTAGGCTGCAAGATGAACGACGATGTCAGGTCTTTGGAACTGAAAGATCTCTTGAACCGCGCCTTCATTACAGAGGTCGCAGTCTTCGATCGATATACCGGTGACCTGATGCTTCTCTTCGAGGACAGGCACCAGAGCATGCCCGAGCATTCCGGCTGCCCCCGTCACGAGGATACGCATTGCGGGTTTCCTGAGGGGTTCTGAATTCTTTTCAAAGTCTCGCCACGCTGCTCGTACTGCTGCTGATAATACAGACGATAGGCCTGGTTCTGGATTCGCTCTCTCCATCCGCCATTGGCTACATACCATTCAATCGTTGCAGCCAGACCGTCCTTAAGAGTCATTTCCGGCTTCCAGCCCATCTCGGTCCGGATCTTGCCCGCGTCCAGCGAATAGCGGCGGTCATGGCCCGGGCGGTCCTGGACATAGGTCAGCAGAGAATGAGGTTTGCATAGCAGGTCGAGAATCTGGCTGGCAATTTCAAGGTTGGGCCATTCGTTCCCTGCGCCGATGTTGTAGATTTCTCCCTCGCGGCCGCGGTGCAGGATAGCGTCCAATGCCCTGCAGTGGTCTTCCACAAAAATCCAGTCCCGCACCTGGAGGCCATCGCCATAGACCGGAATGCTCTGGTTCTCAAGCGCTCTGCTGATAAGCAGGGGAATGAATTTCTCGGGAAACTGGTAAGGGCCGAAGTTGTTGGAGCAGCGGGTCACCATGACAGGGAAACGATAGGTTTGAAAGTAGGCGCGAGCCAGAAGGTCGGAGGCTGCTTTGCTTGCGGCGTAAGGGCTGTTGGGTGCAAGCGGTGAATTTTCCCGAAATTTCTCCCCTTCGGCGGCACTTCCGTACACCTCGTCGGTACTGACGTGGACGAAACGCCGCACACCGGCTTCGCGCGCGGCCCGGAGGAGGCACTCGGTTCCGAGTACATTGGTCCTGACAAACACGGACCCGTCCAGAATGCTCCGGTCAACATGCGATTCCGCTGCAAAATGAACGACCGCCTCGATTCCCTGCGAAAAGGCTCGGGCCACCTGGTCGTGATCGCAAATATCCGCCTTCACGAACTGATGCCACGGATTTCCAAGTACGTCGGAGAGATTTTCAAGGTTTCCGGAATAGGTCAGCTTGTCCAGAGTGACAATAGAATAACCAGGATATTTCCGCAGCATATGGCGGACAAAGTTCGAGCCGATAAAACCTGCCCCTCCGGTAACAGCCAGCTTCATATCTCTCTCACCTGTCCCTGCGCCTCCGCCGCGGCAGCAACCTGCTCTAGGGTTTCCAGGTCAAGTTTGTTCGCACCTGTTGCCGCGACAAGGTTTGTGGCGGCCCGCAAGGACTCGAACGTTCCGGCATCGGTCCACCAGCCTTCCAGGATGCTGTAGGTCAGCGTGCCCTCGTGGAGATAGGCGTTATTCACGTCGGTGATTTCAAGTTCTCCCCGCCGGGAAGGTTTCAGCTCATTGATTTTCCCAAACACGCTGGAGTCGTAGAAATAGATCCCGCTCACCGCAAAAGAGCTGAGCGG
>JAJXZM010000125.1 GCA_021780055.1 Acidobacteriota bacterium | reverse complement strand
TCAAAAGCCTGAGGCCGGTATTTGCGGGCAATCACCTGATAAGACATAAGCGAAGAGGTTAGAGGTCAGGGTTAAAGACCAAATCTGGCTCACGCTGCCGAACCCTGAGTCTCTGGCCCAGAGAATTGATCAGACTTCGGGTTAACTGCGGCACACGAAGCGGCTCGCTACCGTTGCTTCCTTCCGGACCTGGCGGGGTTCACGAACATTCGTTGCACAGGACCCGAAGTCTGACACGTCATGAAACCGCTTGTTCGGATTCGAAGCGGAATTCGTAACTCATTAAGCCTATCACGCAGGTCCGGTTCCCGTCGATGGGTTTGGCCTGCTCATGAAACAAGGAACGTTAACTTGAAAGGAGTTTCGCGACACTCGCGTGCGAAACAGCCAGCTCCGTCGCCGCTGGTGGACGCTAACATAGTCCACCAGGCACTTGATTTTTTGGGGCTAATTGTTTACGCTTCGTTGAAGTATCTGGGAGTGTATGGGGCGGTTGGCCTCATGGAGGGGACACCTAATGACAAATACAGCAGGCTTAAAGCCTGTGCTGGAGGTTTCAATTGAATACGAAGAGAGCGATCCAAGCCTTAGCCATTGCGTTCACCCTCGCTGTCATGGTCGGTTGCCAGTCGGCGGCTAATCAGCCCGACAATACCGATACGTCATCTCCGACTGCGGCTGCATCAGGACAGCCGGGGCAGCCCGCGCCTCTGACCCACCGGAGCGATCGTTCCCGGTCGCGTGAGTCTGCGCAGTCAGCCCCCGCACCGCAGACGATTACAGCTCCGGCAGGCACTTCTGTTCACGTAAGGCTTTCCACCGAGCTCAATACGGGCACGACGGCAGCAGGCAGCCGCTTTGAAGGCACGCTGGCTGAGCCATTGGTGGTCAACGGCCTTACCGTAGCGCCCCAGGGAAGTTCGGTCAGCGGCCGCGTAACGAATGTCGTCAGTTCAGGCCGGCTCAAGCAGCCTGCTGAAATTTCCCTGATGCTGACGTCCATCACTCCGCCCGGAGGCCAGCCGACCTCCATTTCGACTGACACTTGGGGCGAATCCGGCAAGTCTCACAAGAAGCGCAATATTCTAATGACCGGTGGCGGGGCAGGATTGGGAGCGCTTGTCGGGGCAGTTGCTGGTGGCGGCAAGGGAGCTGCCATTGGAGGTCTGGTCGGTGCGGCAGGCGGCGCCGGCGCCGCATACGCTACCGGGAAGAAAGAGATTGTCCTTCCGGCAGAAACCCCTATGACGTTCCGGCTGAGCGCGCCGGCATCGTTTACTGTCCAATAAGCGAGAGTATAAGAGCCAAGGTTCGGCGGGGCACAGACCCTTGTGTCCCGCACGGCTCACGGAAAGTAAGAATGACCCTCTTGGGAGACCTTGGCATTTAATTCTGAGCGGCGGCCAAGGGACGCAGGAGTTACTTCGAATGGGCCGCATGAATAATAATTAAGGCACAGCAGGCGCTTCACGAACCGGAATTGCCTTGCGCCGATGCGGAAACGGATTCCCCGACCTTGCGCTTTAGTTCGTCGAGTTCTTTCTGCAGGCTCGCCTGGCGGCGGCTGAGGTTCCACGTATACAGAATAAAAATCAGCCAGACAAACGCGTAGGCGATAAAGAGATATTTGTTGACCACTCTAATCCTCCGAAAGCTTAAACGCCAGAAGGTGACGAATTTCGCTTAGTTCCCTCCGTATGCCTGCCAGCCGCAAACGGACCCGGACCAGCAGGAAGAAGAGAATCGTAAAGACACCTACACTGACCAGCAGCGTGGCCAGCATGCGCGGGTCGAGTCCTGAATCAGGGCCGCCGAGCACGACAGGTTGCGGGTGCTGGGTACGCCACCAGCGGATGGCCATGTAATCGATCAGCACATCCACGAATCCGATAATGCCGACCACCGCGCAGAGGTTCGCCGCACGTCCCGGGTTAACCAGATAACTTCTCAACATCAGGTATGCGATGTAAAGCAGCCACAACAAGAACGTCAGCGTCAGGCGCGCATCCCACGCCCACCACACGCCCCAGGCCGGCTTGGCCCATAGCGGTCCCGTAACCAGCACACAGGTGCAAAAGATGAAACCAACCTCGGCCGTCGTGTGCGCCAATTCATCTGCATACTGCGTTCTCTTCCACAAGTAGGCGATACTTGAGAAAAAGATAATGATGAATCCCAACAGTGCGGGCCAGGCATTGGCGACGTGAACGTAAAAGATCCGTTGCACTTCACCCATGGTCATTTCTTCTGGCGCGTAGAGAAAGATCATGTAGAGCATTACGACCAGACCCACAAGGGTCAGTACAAAGTGAAGCGAAATTGGAAACTTCTTGTTCATTCAATGCCCCTGTTGTTGGCAGTCACAAAAGGCCCGGAAATCAGCCAGACGTTCCCGGACCCGCAACCCGTGCGGCGAACCAACAGATTACTCTTCCAAAACGTATTCGAAAAGCAGGAATGAGGCAACGGTAAAAACCACGCTGATTCCTGCCACTCTGGCAACGCCTCCGATCCAGTCGCCCTGTGGGTTGCCGCGCATAGCATTGCCCGTTGAATCGATGGAAAGCATCAGAATCCAGAAAGCGATGGGGAATTGCAGGATGGTCAACATCACCTCGCGCATGCGAGTGTTGGCGGCAATGGCACCAAAAATTGTCCCCAGTGCGGCGTAGCCCAGCGTTCCGAAAAAGGCGATCAGCAGCAACTGACCGAGCGCAGGCAGAAAAGAAAAGTTGAACCAGAGCGTGGCAGCAAAACCCATCACTACTTCGGCGATTCCAAGAAAAATCAGGTTTGCCAGCATCTTGCCCACGAAGATCATGCTGGGATCCACCGGCGCCAGCGTCATGCCTTCCAGACAGGCGTTTTCGCGCTCTGATGCGAACGAGCGGTTAAAGCCCAGAACTCCCGCAAACGCAATCGCCACCCACAGGACGGAGGGAAGCAGGCGCAACGTCTCTTCGCGCGCGGTCTCAAACGCAAAGTTGAAGAGGAACACGATCAACAGGCCAAAGACACACATCGAGGCCAGCGTTTCGCGGTTTCGCCACTCGACGCGAAGATCTTTGATCAGAATGTTCCAGATGATCTTGAGGCTAGCCATTGCTGTCCTGCCCGTTGCCCCGCACGATGCCCAGGCTTTCGAACGGCGCGATATCCAGGGGGCCGTTATAACGCACCCGTCCTGCCTTCAGCGCAATCAGGCGTTTCGCCAGAGCGGCGCCCTGCTCGAAATCATGCGTAGAAAACAGCAGAGCTTTTCCCTCTTCCGGCAGCCGGCGCAAAAGGTCCTCCAGTTTTTTCACTGATTGGTGATCCAGCCCCGTGAAGGGCTCGTCGAGGATCACAAAGTCCGGGTCATGCAGAAAGGCCCGAGCCAGGGAGGCGCGTTGCTGCAGGCCTCGCGAGAGGTCGCGCGCGAAAACATCCTGCCGCGAACTCATGTCGAACATCTCGAGCGCCGCGTCGATTTTCTTGTCGAGCTCGCCGAGCCCGAACAGGCTCCCGAAAAACTTCAGGTTCTCGCGAACGGTCAATTCCCCGTACAGGAAAGTCGCATGTGAGACAAAGCCGATGGCCGCCTTGGCGGACGATCCGTCACGCTCGATGTTTTTGCCGTCAAAGAGGACTTCGCCGGAACTGGGCCGCGCGAGTGAGACAAGCATTCGCAAGAGCGTTGTCTTGCCCGCGCCATTCGGGCCGTAAAGAAGCGCTGATTCGCCGCATCGGATGCCGAGCGAGACCTCCTTCAGCGCTGCGAGGTCGCCAAAGAACTTGGTTACGTTCCGGACTTCCAGCATCGGCTTAGCTTTGTGATTCTGGAGGGGCATAAGGCTTGGATTTCGTGGAAGGCCCCGCTTTCAAAATGGCTACGGCCTTCGCCTTCAGTTCCAGGCGTTCCTTCCAATATTGTTTTTCAGCGATTTTGCCGGAGGCAAACAGCTCATCAATATCCGCAATGGAGTTTATCAGAGTTTCCATTTTCGCCCGAAACTGTTTTTGCACCGGACTGCCCTGCTGCCTGGCCTTCCAGCGGGGCCATTCCTTGGCTACGCGAACACCCAATGCCCACAATAAAAAGAGCAGAAAACAAAGAATCAGGGGAACCCCGACGGAGGTAATCGAATCCGGAACAATCTT
>JAJXZM010000189.1 GCA_021780055.1 Acidobacteriota bacterium | reverse complement strand
TTGCGAAGAAGTCCGGGGCGGCAACTTCCACGGCGTCGGCATCCACATCGGCAAACACTGCACCGCAGCAATTCAGCGTGTACAATCTCGGAGACGCCACCAGCATTTTCCAGAACCCCGGTCAGGCCAAGGGGCAACTGGTTGTGAAGAGCGGCAAACTCGAGTACAACCAGGACGGGAAGGTAGTCTTTTCGGTCAAGGCGGGCGATATCCAGGAAATCGCCCCCAACGTTTTCTTTGGACTGAACACCGGAACGTTCCACATCATCCTGAACTCTGGAAAGACCTATAACTTTGTTTCCTCGACGCTTACACCTGCGGATACGAATTCAATAGTTGAATCCCTGCGCAGTGCGCTGAAGTGAATGGTTTCTGCCGCTCGCTTTTGAGATTGCCTTTCCGTATGTTATAGTTAGAGCTTGTCCTGCATTTCAATAAGGCACGCAGGGTTCTCAAGTGAAACGCTACGGGGAACACCGTTTTCCAGGGAAGTTGTTTGTCGTTGAAGGCATCGACGGCTCTGGCAAGTCTACACAGCTTAATCTCCTCCATCAGTGGCTTCGGGCCGAAGGGTACGGGACTGTTTTCAGTGAATGGAACTCTTCTCCTCTGGTGCGCGACACGACGCGTCGGGGCAAGAAGAAGAAAATGCTGACCCCTGCCAGCTTCTGCCTGATTCACGCCACGGACTTTGCCGACCGCATAGAGCACAATATCATTCCCCTCTTGAAGGCTGGCGCGGTGGTGCTTTGCGACCGTTACATTTATACGGCGTTCGCGAGGGATGTTGCGCGCGGGATGGACCCCGGCTGGGTAAGGGAGCTTTACGTCTTTGCCGTGAAGCCCACGCTGGCATTCTATTTCCGAGTCCCTTTGGATGTGGCCATGAACCGGCTGCTCGACGGGCGCAGCGGGTTCAAATTTTATGAGGCCGGTATGGACCTTGGCCTGAGTGATGATCCGGTTAAGAGCTTTGAAATCTTCCAGGGTCATATCATCGAAGAATATGAAAAGATGATTCCCGAATTCGATTTGACCGTGGTGGATGCCACGTTGCCAATCGAGGAACAGCAGACCCGAATGCGGCAACTGGTGAAAGCCAAACTGGCTCAGGCAAAACGGCTAAGGGTGGCACCATGAGATCGACCTACGGCGTGGTCTTGCCGGGCATGAATCTGGAGAACCTCCCGGGCAAGCTGATTGTGATTGAAGGGACCGATGGCGTTGGACGCTCAACCCAGATCCAGCTGCTTAAGCCCTGGTTGGAACAACAGGGCCGGGCGGTTGTGGACACTGGGATGACACGCTCCAAACTGGCCGGGAAGGGAATCAAACAGGCCAAGCTGGGACATACCCTGGGCCGGGTGACCCTTAACCTGTTTTATGCGACTGACTTCGCCGACCGTCTTGAAAACGAGATTGTTCCGGCATTGCGCGCGGGTTTTGTGGTCCTTACTGACCGTTACATTTACTCCCTGATTGCTCGGGCAGTCGTCCGGGGGATTGAACCTGCATGGGTCCGGAACCTCTATCGCTTCGCGCTGATTCCGGACGCTGTTTTTTACCTCAGGATCGGCGTGGAAGAATTGATTCCCCGCGTTGTCTTCTCGACGGGTTTTGATTATTGGGAATCCGGCATGGATTTGCACCCGAGTGAGGACATGTATGAAAGCTTCCAGAAGTACCAGACCGCCCTTCTTTCCCAGTTTGAAAATCTGGTAGAAGAATATCAATTCAAGGTCATCAACGCCAGCCAGGACATCCCCGAGGTGTTTGAGGATTTAAGGGAGGGGATCAGCGATGTGATAGCGGAGAGTGAGCCACGGTCAATGGAGGCTATTGAGACGCAAGGAAGTTTGGAGGCCTCGACTCCACCGAGTCCGGAAGCTGCAGACAGCAACGGAGCTGGAAGCTGAAAGCGCCTGCTCTATGATCCTGCAAACAGAGCGGCAGGCGAATCCACCATCCTGCGCACCCATTCTCTGGTCCTGATAAAGCCCGTCCTGTCCTGAACCATTGCGAAATACTTCTTTTCGAGTTTGGACTTCAGCGCCCTGTTCCTCATTATTAATCGCTCAATCTGAATGGCCATTTCCAGGTGATCACGCAGAAAATCTCGATCAGCGATCATCGCGATAACGGCGTCTTCGAAAACAATCAGATCGTGCCAGTCGCCCAATTGCCCCTGCAAATTCCGGAGCCAGATCAAGACCTCTTTGCTCCCTGGAACATCGAACGCTTGAATGACCTCAATCAAGTAGCGAACCCGCTTGGCTGCGATCCGCGTCCGGTGCAATACGGCAGGCGAGTGATCATGGCGCGATTGGGCGATTTCCTGCTCAAATTCAGTCCATACCGAACTCAGAGCGCCGCTGATACGCTGGTAAAACTGGCCGAGAGCGAGGTCCTGCCGAGGGCCGTCGGGATTTGTAATTCCATCTGCGGGCTCGGTGCCCCCTCTTGCAGGAAGATACTCCTTCAGGCGTACGTATAAGTCTGACAGGTTCGCCTTCGCCAGCTTCCGCAGAGACTTTTCAAGCTGGGCAGCGCGCAATTCTTTCAGGTGTTCCCCAATGGCCTCCCAGGCTTCCCGCCGGGCGGTGCGCTTTCGGGCGAGAGTTTCTTCCACCCGTTTCAGCAACACATCGTAATTCCTGACTTCCGAAAGCGAACGCCGGCACCGCCTTAGCCCACGGTACAATTTTCGAACTTCTCCGACCCGGGGCGAAGGGTAAATCAGGTCAGTTACCTGCTGCACCCGGCGCGTGGCCACACGCAAGTCATGGATGGCGTCTGGGTCGTCACCCTCTAAGACTTTGGGTTCAAGTGAAACGCAACGCTGAAGATGCTTAATCGCGAGGGCCGAAATGCGTTCCCATTCCCTGGGAAGAGGAGCTCCGCTGTTTTCCAGAGACCGTTTCTGTTCCTTACCCGGGTCAGGTTCCTTCGGCTGGATCTGGCGGCTGCCTTCTTCCGCCGGGTCGTTCCGAGGGAAATCGGGAACGGCCGTGGAGTCAGAGACAACACGCAGGGTATGTCCGTTCAGGTGACTCATACAAAGCGCCTGGCTGTGGCTGCCCGCTGGTAATTGCGTCTCTCCGGCTGGCAGACAAGCCCGTGAAGCATGTTTGGACCGATAGCAACAGTCTACAGGCTAATCCCGCCCAAGACAACGCGTTATCGTGTGCATCTGCGGGTCATACAATCGGCATGAATCGCCGCAATTCCCGGGAAAGGGCGTTGAGACTCAGGTTTTTTGTAATTATTCCATAACCTCAAAATGTGACGCTCATCACTGCGGGGGGAGCGCCTCTGACCTAGCCTTAGTATGTTATAGAGCATTATAGTACGGAGGAAAAAGATGGCAGGAGCCATGCGCACAATTGACGGGAATGAGGCTACGGCATCTGTAGCCTATGCTACGAGCGAGGTGATTGCCATCTATCCAATCACACCCTCGTCCCCCATGGGTGAACTGGCCGACCAGTGGGCAGTGGAAGGCAGGCCGAATATCTGGGGTGCAGTCCCCAAGGTGATGGAAATGCAGAGCGAAGGGGGGGCCGCAGGCGCTCTCCATGGAGCCGTTCAAAGCGGGGCGCTTGGTACGACCTTTACTTCGTCACAGGGCCTCCTGTTGATGATTCCGAACATGTACAAGATGGCGGGCGAGCTGACACCCGCTGTCCTTCACGTGGCGGCGCGGACCCTCGCCACTCACGCCCTTTCCATCTTTGGCGACCACAGCGATGTGATGGCTACGCGCGCCACAGGCTTTGCGCTGCTGGCAGCCAACACTGTCCAGGAATCCATGGATCTTGGCCTGATTGCACATGCTGCCGCGCTTGAATCAAGGATCCCGTTTCTCCAGTTTTTTGATGGGTTCCGCACTTCTCACGAGATTTCCAAGGTTGAGCAGATTGAAAAAGACGCGATCAAGGCTCTGATCGACCAGAAGTGGGTCCAGGCACACCGCGAACGCTCGTTGTCACCGGACCATCCGTTCATCAGGGGCACCGCGCAGAACCCCGACGTCTTTTTCCAGGCCCGCGAAGCAGCCAACCCGTATTACCTGGCCTGTCCGACGATTGTCCAGGATGTGATGGACCGCCTTGCGCAGATCGTTGGACGGTCATACCACTTGTTTGACTACGTCGGTG
>JAJXZM010000488.1 GCA_021780055.1 Acidobacteriota bacterium | reverse complement strand
TGATCAAACCCACGGCGCTGGCGGCCATTTTCCAGAACCGCTCGCGGCGCTGGCCGGCGATTATCTTTCTCCGCTCCGGCGCGGCCATTTTCGCAAGGTCAGCCCCGGCAGCGGAACCGGAGCGGATCTTCTGCGCAAGCACCAGGAACAGGCAGAGAGCGATGATGGCGATAAAGAAGAAGGCGTCACTGTTGGCGATGGGGCCGATGATGGCCATGGCGCGCGGTCCGGAAGGGAGAATCCGGGCTTCAGAAAGTTCGTGGTAGCCCGAAATCAGCAACTGCACCGCAACCACCAGAAGCACTACGCTGGTGACACTGAAGAATCTGCGCAGATTGACCTTCACGCTTCCTTTGAAAAATGCGACGCCCAGCCCGATGGCCAGCGCCAGACCCAGCACGGCCCCCATCAGGTTCATCAGTTCCGTTGTGCGCAATGAAACGGCGCCCAGGAAGATTGCCGTCTCGGCGCCCTCTCGCGCCACCATCAGCAACACAAATGCAAATATTCCCCAACCGCCTGAGCGTGACGAGTTGACGGAGAGATCGGAAATTTTGCTCTCAATCTCCTTCTTAAGCCCCTTGGACGCCCGCATCATCCAGACCACGACGGAAGCCACGAAGACCGCGCCCACCAGCATCATCCAACCTTCGTATGCGTCTTCGCTGATGGCCCACTTCTGCAGGAAGTACGCCGCAGCCGCGCTCACAATGACCGCAGCACCCACTCCCCACCAGACAAACCGGGCCCACTCCTCGCGGCCTGCCTTTTTGAGATAGCCGAGAACGATGCCGACAATCAGTGCGGCTTCAACGCCTTCGCGTAGCGTGATGACTAAAGAATCAAACATGCTCTATCCCTATGGAATCCGGGCAGCGACGCTCACGTTGCGGGCCAACTGCAGTTTCCGCAGAATCCCTAAACCGACAAGGTTTGTTAAGTGACTTCTTTGACTTTGGCAGTGCAACTGCTGCACAGCCCGCCCAACTCCAGCCGGGCCACGCGCAGGGTAAAGCCGTGGCGGTCCATAATCTGGGTTTTTAACTTTTCAAACAGCGGGTCCTGGATTTCGAACACCGAACCGCACCGCTGGCAGGTGAAATGCATGTGGTCCTTGTTGGTGCGGGCCTCATAGAAATGGCCGTGTCCGTTCACATGCATCAGGTCAAGCTCGTCTATGATGCCGAGTTTTTTGAGAGATTCGAGCGCGCGGTAGACGGTGGCCAGATGGAGGCCAGGCATCTGCTTCTGGGCCCTGCGGAGGACTTCGGGCGCATCCAGGTGCTCGCCGGCTTGCTGCAGGACGTCCGCAATGACCCTTCGCTGGCGGGTCAGGCGGAGGCCATGCTCGCGGAGCTGGGTGGTAACGGAGCGGCGTTCTTTGAAATGCTTGGCGAGGACCATATCCAGTTGCGAATAATTCGCAAAACAAATTATCCCAAATCTGTACTCTTGTGTCAAGAATTATCTCACGTCTGTGGATGCCGCGACACAGGAATCGCGCTTTAGCGGGGGCCTTTCTGCTATGGGGGTATGAGGTGCGCCTGCACGGCATGCCTTTCGCCATCTGTTCGCCTGCGTTATCGACGCCGAACCTCGCCGCGCTCGATGGATGCAGATTCTTCGGTCCCCGCCGACTTTTTCTTAATAGGGGACGTCCCGCTCGCTTTCAAGCTGGAGTCCTTGCGGGGTGACCTTGTAGATTTTCTGGTGCCGTGGTGGAAGATGGCCCAGCTGGGTCTCGCGGATGTATTCACTTTCATTCACGTAGCTAATAATCACCGTGTCGGCATTTGCGGTGAGCTTCCCGTCAAACAGGTTCTCTGTCTTCCATTGCGATTGCAGGGTTTTCCCATCAAAAGTGTAGAGGACGGCCGACAGCCGGGGATGGCTCATCCCCAGTCGCCGTCCATAAGCCAGAAATCGAAAGTCTCCTGTATCAGAGGGCGGAAGAATGGCGTAATGCAGATCGGTCCGCGGGACAAAATCAGTTGTCGCAACTTCGCGAGTGTGGCCGTTCTGGTTCTCGTAAATTACCAGCACATTAATGCGCCAGATGTTGCTCCAGCCCAGCGTGTAGCCCGCGCCGATCAATGTCACGTTCTTCCAGGGCGAGATGAAGATGGAAGGCGTCCCCACCGCCGGGTATTCCAATTTTGAAAAAGCCTGCTCCAGTTCGTGCCGGATTTCGATGATGTTGGGTGAGCGGTTGGCGATCCAGGTGTTCAGGTGGCCGACCGCGAGTTTCTGGATTTCATCTGTAATGGGTTTGGCATCGTCAATGTCTAATCCGTAGAGCTTCTTGCCCAGCGCGGCGATATGATCAGGCAGCCCGGGTTTGGGCGCGGGATTCTTGTTTCGAGCCTGCGCTGTCCCCGCTCCGAATCCGATGAAGGCAACCAGCAGACCAGCCAGGACTCCGGTCGATCTGATTTTTCGCGATGCACCTTTTTCCGATATCACTTTACCAATGCCCTCCCCAAAGAATTCACTGGATGAAGCGTGATTGAACTTCCTATTTTTCCTTAGATGCAAAAATGATGGTCCCCCGCGACACATTGCTATTAGAGAGTTTACATGCCCCAACGAAGCCCGTGGCGGAGAGTTTACCTCTCCACACAACAGCGAATCCTTGTACCTACTTAACGCGCTCGAACGCCTGAACGATCTGGGCGTCCTGCTCTTCAAAAACGGTCCTTGGATCGAGCAGCAGCCGGTCGCGTTCCACGCGCGCGATCACGGGCGGTAGATTCCCCCGTAGCGCGGCTTCGAGTTCCTGTGCGCTCAGCCGGTTATGCCGAACTGCAACCAGCCTGGTGGGCAGCGATCGCCCCGGCGTCGACCCGCCACCGACAACAGACTCGCCTTCTTCAACCTCCGTGGAGAATGACGAAATCCGCTTGATCTTCTCGGCTAGCAAGGTTGCGCGCGCAGCCAGTCCCTCCAGCGGCAGCCTCATCATGCGAAGCGCCGGGACCGCGTCGATCATTCCGTCAAGATAAAGCCGGACGGTTGCTTCGAGAGCCGCGATGGTCAGTTTGTCCACGCGCAGGGCCCGGAAAAGCGGGTTCCGGCGGACGCGATCCAGAAATTCTTTCTTGCCGCAGATCAGGCCTGCTTGCGGACCTCCCAGAAGCTTGTCGCCGCTAAAGGTTACGACGTCCACACCCGCTTTCAGGCTTGCGCCCACGGGAGGCTCGTCCTGGATGCCCAGGGGCCTGAGGTCGATCAGGCATCCGCTGCCCAGGTCTTCAATCAGCGGCAGATGATGCCGGTGCGCCAGGTCAGCCAGTTCGGCAAGTTCCGGACGTTCGGTGAAACCCACCACGCGAAAGTTGCTGGGGTGGACGCGCATCAGGGCGCGGGTGTTTTCATTGACGGCGCCGGCATAATCGGCCAGGCGCGTGCGGTTTGTTGTGCCCACTTCCCTCAGCCGGGCGCCGCTCTTGACGCAGATGTCGGGAATGCGGAAGGAACCGCCGATTTCGATCAGCTCGCCGCGGGAAACGATAACTTCTCCGCCCTCGGCAAGCGCGTTCAGGACGAGGAACACGGCGGCGGCGTTGTTGTTCACCACCAGCGTCCGCTCTGCGCCGGTCAGTTCGGCAAAAAGGCTGTCGGTATGCGTGTCGCGTTTTCCGCGCCTTCCTTCGCCAAGATCGTATTCCAGGTTCGAATACCGGCCGGCAACCTGCTGAATGTGTTCGACGGCCTGGCGGGCAAGCGGAGCGCGCCCCAGGTTGGTGTGGAGTATCACTCCGGTGGCGTTGATGACGGGGCCGAGCGAAAAAGCGGCCAGATTCCGTGCGGCTGCGGAGATCTCCTCCTCCAGCCCCGTGGCTGAGAATTCTTTAATCGTCCCGCTCGTAATGCCTTCCCGCAAACCTTGCAGGACACTCCGTGCTGCCTGCACCACGACCCGATGGCCAAGCTCCGATTCGAGTTCTTGCAGAGCCTTGTCTCCCAGCAGTTCATCAACCGCAGGTATCCGACGCAATAAGTCGGTCATGGTTTTCTCATCGCTTTTGGTTACCATCAACGTTGCTCCGGGCCTGTCGGCAAGGCAGCGTGGCGCATCAACACATTGCATGGCCATTTCAACACAAGAAGAGCGGGAGGGTCAACTTGACCAACGCAGCGTTGACAATGGCGTTGTCAA
>JAJXZM010000401.1 GCA_021780055.1 Acidobacteriota bacterium | reverse complement strand
GACATCTGCGCCTGAAGCAACGCCGCTCGCTTGCCGGTCTTTAGTTAACTGGAGATAATCCTCGTAGGATTTGACGGTCTGCTCCAGCAACGCCTGCTCGCCGTCAACGCCGTGTAATTCAAAGTAGTCCTGAGCCAGGGCTGACTGGAAGGCAAGTCGGACGTTTTCCATCTGTGCAGCCGTTGCTTGCGCGGATTCAGCGCTTCCCCTCACGCTTCGCCGGATGCTTCCCCAGACGTCTGCCTGATAGGAAACATCTACAGGTAAATCGTATATGTTGCGCGCGCCGGCCGTCAGGTTTCCTGCCGTGACATTAGTTAATGTCGAAGAAGCCCGGGCGTTGGTGTAAGAGGGTGATGCGGTGACCGTCGGGAAGAGACCCGACCGTGCGATGCGTACGGAATCTCGCGCGGCGCGGAATTGCGCTTCCGCAGCGAGCACGTTCTGGTTGGAGATATTGACCTGATCTTCCAGACCGTTCAGCTGCGGATCATTAAATATCTCCCACCACTTTCCCCGGGCTGCGGCATCGTTCGGTTGAGCAGGGTTCCAGTTTGACGCCTGCGTCGTGACAGGGGGAGGTTGTTCCTTGTATCCGGCCGGAATGGGAGCGCTGGGGCGCTGATATTTAGGACCCACCATGCAGGCTGTTAAACCAAGCAGGGGGGGCGCAAGAAGAAGCAGCAGAAAATCCCGTCCGCAGCGAGATCGCAAAGGGCTTTGCCTCCTCCAGCTGAAAAAAGTTGTGTGAATCAGTCTCATGATTTTCTTCACGGCCGCCTCAAATACCCGAAGGCATCGGGTCGGCAGCCGCAGGTTCCTTTCCCCGCACGCGGTTCCACCAGTGTTGTAGGCGGTCGAAGTACAGATAAACAACCGGGGTAGTGTAGAGCGTCAGCAACTGGCTGACGATAAGCCCGCCGATGATGGCGATCCCCAGTGGGCGGCGAAATTCTGACCCGGTTCCAGTGCCGAAGGCGAGAGGAGTGGCACCGAAAATCGCTGCCATGGTGGTCATCATGATCGGCCGAAAGCGTAGCAGGCACGCCTCATAAATGGAATCTCGGGAATTCTTACCTTCTGTGCGCTCGGCGGCAAGCGCGAAATCAATCATGAGTATGGCGTTCTTCTTGACGATGCCGATCAACAGGATGATTCCGATGATGGCGATGACGGTCAGATCGGTCCGTGTAAGCATAAGAGCGAGTAGCGCACCCACGCCTGCCGACGGAAGCGTTGAGAGAATGGTAACGGGATGGATGTAACTCTCATAGAGAATGCCGAGCACAAGATAAACTGTCATCAGAGCCGCTGCGATCAGAAGGGGCTCGCTGCCAAGCGACTGCTGGTAGGCTTGAGCTGTGCCTGCAAACCCAGTGTGGATGGTTGCAGGCAGGCCAACCTTGAACGCCGCATTGTTGATGGCTGTCACGGCGTCGCCCAGCGCGACTCCCGGACGAAGATTGAAGGAGATGGTGACCGCAGGGAAGAGTCCCTGGTGGTTGACCGCCAAGGGCGCCATTTCCGGAGCAAAATGGGCAAAGGCGCTCAGCGGAACCTGATTGCCGCTGGGCGAGCGGACGTAAATTTGCTTCAGGACTTGCGGGTCCTGCCAGTACTCAGGCGCCGCTTCCAGCACGACGTGGTACTGATTGAGGCTAGTGTACATCGTCGAAACCTGGCGCTGGCCGAAGGCATCGTAGAGTGTGTTATCAATCAATTGGGGTGAAATGCAGAAGCGCGCGGCGGTGGCGCGGTCATACTGAACCATTGCCTGGAGGCCGCGGTCCTGCTGGTCACTGCTGACGTCGGTGATGATAGGAATCTTGCGCATCTGCGCCAGCATAATAGGAGAAAAGGCTGTGATATCCTGGACGTTATCACCCCGCATCGTGAACTGGTACTGAGCATTGCTCATCCGCCCGCCGACCCGGACGTCCTGGGCTGCCTGCATATAGAGAGTGGCTCCTGGCACTGTGGCAAGCTTGGGCCGGAGCCGCGCGATCACCTGGTCTGCTGTCAAGTGGCGTTCTTCTATGGGTTTCAGCGATATGAACATCCGCGCGCTGTTGGCCCCGGCAAAGCCGCCCGTAAAGCCCACGACGGATTCCACGGCGGGATCGGCTTTGACAATCTTAATCATCTTCAGCAGAACATTGTTCATAGACTGAAAAGATGAATCCTGATCGGCCTGGATGGCACCCATCATTCGGCCATTATCTTGCTGTGGGAAGAAACCCTTTGAGACGTGAACATAGAGGTAAACGTTGAGGCCGACCGTGGCCAGCAGCACTGCCAGCGTCGCAGCCGAATGGCGGAGAACAACGGTGAGCGTTCGACCATAAAGAGCCACAATCCAGTTGAACGCCTGTTCGCCCTTGTGGTAAAGCCACCCGTGGGCCTTGTGCACCCTCAAAAGGTGGGCACACATGCATGGAGTTGTCGTCAGAGACATCAGCATGGACACAGCGATGGCAATCGAGAGACAGACCGCAAACTCGCGAAACAACCGGCCGACAATGCCCCCCATCAAGAGCAGAGGAATGAAAACAGCCACCAGCGATGTGCTCATCGCCACGACCGTGAAGCCCACCTCGCGGGCTCCCTTCAAGGCTGCCTGGAAAGGGGGGATCCCTTGTTCCAGATAACGGGTGATATTTTCCATCACCACAATGGCGTCATCTACCACAAACCCGGTCGAGATTGTCAGGGCCATCAGGGAGAGATTGTCCAAGCTGTATCCCAGCAGATACATAACTCCAAAGGTTCCGATCAGTGACACCGGCACCGCGACGCTAGGAATAAGGGTCGAACGCGGCTCACGCAGGAAAACAAAAACCACCAGGATCACCAGGAAAACCGCGATCACCAGTGTCCTTTCAACGTCGTGCACAGAGGCCCGGATGGTTGTGGTCTGGTCCATCACTACCTGGAGGTGGATGGATTGCGGAATCTCCGCCTGGAGTTGAGGAAGCGCTGCCCGGATGCTGTCTACGGTATCGATGATATTTGCACCGGGCTGCCGGAAGATGATCAGAAGGATTGAGGGAAAGCCGTTCGCATAGCCGGCGGCGCGGATATCCTCTACGGACTCCTGCACGCTTGCAATGTCAGAGAGGTGTACCGCCGATCCGTTGTGATATGCAACGATTAAGGGCTCGTAATCAACGGGGTTGAAAATCTGGTCGTTGGCGCCGATTTCCCATGTCCGATGTGTACCTGAAAAATTCCCCTTGGGAATGTGTGCATTGGCGGCGGCCAACAAGCTCCGGACCTGTTCAAGCCCTATGCCATACTTGTTCAGCATAGGCAGGTCCAATTCAACACGGACGGCCGGCAGCGAACTGCCGCCGACGACCACCTGGCCAACACCGTCCACCTGCGAGAGTTTCTGCGCCATGATCGTCGATGCCGCATCGTACATCTGGCCTTTGGTCAGTGTCTTTGAAGTCATCGCGATGATCATGATGGGAGCATCGGCCGGGTTCACTTTTCGGTAGGATGGATTGCTGGGCAGGTTGGTGGGTAGATACCCGCGAGCGGCGTCTACCACTAATTCTGTTAATTAGATAAGACTGGCTTTTCGATTACAGGTTCTGAGGCATGGGGCGTTCGATTATCGAATTGAAAGGTCTGATCTTGGGAAACCGCGCCCGAAATCCTGCGCGGCGAATCGCCTAATGCTTTGCGGAGGGTAAAATTTCGGAAGTCGGTGGAGGAATTGCCGCCAAATTACGGCCCTTCTCTCTCCTTTCAGTGACACCCTGTGAGGTCCTCGGACCAGAGCGAGACTTGACAGGGCTATAGTCGAGTATGGTTTCAAACTCGCCATCCCCATCCACATCCTGAAACGTTATTTTGCGGTCTGGCGTGGAGCCAGTTCTCCGGCCGGCAGAAGTTCCGTCCGTTTTGGAAGTATTCTTCTGCAAAGGTTCTTTCTTCGAGTGATCCACCACGACCAAAGGTTGTTGTTCAGAGTGAGAGCGGGTGGGCGAATTGTCGCGGAAATCTTTTATTAAGTGGATGGATTCGTATACCAGTGCTCCAATCAAGAGCGCGGTTAACAATACTGCATAGATCTTTAAGGAGCGAAGATTTGAAAACCAGTGGTTCCTGTGGGAAACGGATTGCTTCCAGCGATCCAGTTCCTCGGGGTCGGCAATGACGCGCCCCTTCTTCCCATTCAT
>JAJXZM010000126.1 GCA_021780055.1 Acidobacteriota bacterium | reverse complement strand
CCTTGAGAAAGGGTATGTCGGGACCTTGAGCGTCAATGATGTTTCTCTCGTAAATCGCCTGGGCTGACTGGACAGTGGCCTGGGCGGCCTGGAGGTTGGCCTCCGCCTCTTTCACCTGGGCCCGTAGCTGTTCCTTGTCCAGTTCAAGCATCACCTGGCCTTCCGTGACGTGGTCGCCGTAGTCCACAAAAATCTTTTTCACCAGGCCGCTCGCCTTCGACTTGATTTCAACCTTTGTGAGCGGTTCCACTTTGCCGGTCGCAACCACAGATTGGGCGATGTCCCCCTGCTTGACCATGGCCAACTTGGAGGGGTCAATGCTGGTATCCGGATGTAGCACATTGGCCACTGCAAATGCAGATGCGCACAGCCCAACCGCCGCTACCGAGATAAGTATCCACCGTCGGCGCCGTGATTTGTGATGATTGTTCGCCATAGCTGCCTTCCACTGTTTTCAGAATCTCTTCATTCACTATTACGCTGAGTGTTGCCGGAATGTTCCAAAGAGTCGCCGGCAACCTTCAGCCTTGCGGCAGATTCACATGGAAGAGGTTACAGCCGGAAGCCAGGTGGCACCCTGAGGTTCCCCGGGGATTGCAATATGCATCGGGTCGTGCAGCATTGCCGTACCAGTTCAGGATGTACTATATTTCACGCTGCCTGTCGGCAGAGCCTCATCATAGGGTTGTGCCGCGCCGGATCGAGGCATTACGCTCGGAAATTCAGAAGGCCGTGCGGACACAGCCTGCAGGAAGCGGGAGACAAATCCATATGTCAAACAAGCTTGATCGACGTTCATTCCTGAGCCGGACCACCGGATCGTTGCTGGCGACCTCGATGTTTCCCGGAGCCGGACTCGCCAGTGGCAATCCATTCGCGGGCCGATTGCCGGAGACGCAACTCAATAGCGGCCATCAGATTATAACTCCGGACCCCGTGGGGATATTTCCACGGCCGCATGAGATGACCGAGTCGGCCGGTCATTTCTTCTTGAGCGAAGAGACAACGATTATGCTTCCCCGGTCGGCTTCGGATAATGACCTGAGCCTTGCGCGTTTCCTGGTCGAGGAATTAAGTGACTGGTATGGAATCCAGCCCATGCTCCGGCATGAAGACACATTACCCGAAGGCGATCCGTTCATCCTGATCGGGTCAATCAGCAACCCACTGGTGCGCGAGTATTGCCGTCGGCACAGGCCGGACGTTTCGGCGGGGAATCCCGGCCCGGAGGGATATTTCCTTCAAGTAAGCGACCACGCAATCGTCGTCGCGGGGTCCGACGACCGGGGAGCTTTCTATGGGTTACAGTCACTCCGGCAACTGATTTACAGGCAAGACGGCAAGCTTCAGGTCCGGGGCGTCCAGGTACGGGACTGGCCCGACAAAACGTTCCGCGGCGTTTATCTATATGTGCCCGGCCGCGACAACATTCCAATGTTCAAGCGCTTCGTTCGTGACTTTATGGCTCGGTACAAGTACAACACGCTCATCATGGAGATGAACGCCTGCATGCGCTTTGACGGCCACCCGGAATTGAACGAAGGCTGGGTGGAGTTTACTCGCGACACCGACTATAGCCGACGCAACTATCCGCCGGGACCTCTTCACGGCCGGGAGCAGAATTCTTCCCATCAGGACTGCGGTGACGGAGCATTTGTTGAGAAAGCTGAAGTCGCGGATATGGTGGAATGGTGCCGGCAGCACCGGATTGAAGTGATTCCTGCGATTCCCTCGCTGACACACGCATTTTATCTGTTGACCAAGCATAAGGATTTGTCGGAAGTCCCTGGTGACAAGTGGCCCGACACCTACTGCCCCTCGAACCCGAAAAGCTACAAGCTGCTGTTTGAGGTGATGGACGAGTTTCTCGAGGCGATGAAGCCGAGGATGGTTCACGCGGGCCACGATGAGTGGTTCGCGCCTTTTGGCCTATGCCCCTGCTGCAAGTCGAAGAATCCGGGAGAAGTCTATGGCAACGATCTCATCAAGGTCCATGATTACCTGGCAAACAAAAACATCAAGATGGCGATATGGGGCGACTATTTGTTAGAGAGTGTGCGTGGCAAAGGACTGCGCAGGCACGTTACACATGACGGGTGGGTTTACTACTCACCGGGTGCTATGACGCCACAACAGGTGAAGGGTATGGTTCCTAAGGACATCCTGATCTTCAACTGGTTTTGGTCATTAAGGGAGAAAGGCAAAAGCAATGAAGCTCTGCTGGATGATTTCGGATTCCAGCAGATTTACGGCAACATGGAGCCCCATATTCAGGAATACCCCGAGCGCATGAAGCGTTCGACAATTGTGGGCGGTGCTCCGTCAGCTTGGGAAGCGACAAACGAATTCAATTTCGGGAAAGACTTGATGTATAGCTTCCTTGGTTGCAGCAACCTTCTCTGGTCAACCGGCGTGTTGGAGTCTGCACAACTCTCCTCCATCGTTCAGGCCTCCGTTCACGGTTTGCGACGAAGTCTCAGTGGCGAAACGGCCCCCAGCGAGGTGGGCGATCCCGTCATTCCCATCGATATCTCTGGGTCATTCAATACGCCACTTAAGCAATCCGACTTCTCGGTTGACCTTAGTGGAATGCAGACCGGAAGAGCAACGGTGGGGAACATAGTGTTTGACCTGGGGCCTCCCATCGCCGCCAGCGACAAAGGCATTGTGGTCGTTGGCACGGAAGGCAAAACTCCAAATCCACTGCCTCGTGAGGTGCCCGGTATTCGGATCGGCAAAGACGTCACCAGTCTGATTTTCCTGCACGCCTGCGCCCTGCCTGCTACCAACAAGGAAGCCTATCGCCTGATTTGGGACATGCGCGACTCGGCGGACCTGCTGGGATGGTATGAGGTCGTTTATGAGGATGGGTTGCCGGAGCATGTTCCCATTCGCTACGGCGTCAATATTCTGGAATGGAACTGGCGCCGAAATTCTCGCCGGGGAGCTTACTGCTACGGAGCGGATGAAATAGCTTGCGGGCAGAGCAGTGAAAACCCTGTAAGCTTCTTCGCATTGGAATGGACAAGCCCCAGGCTGGGCCAGATGATTCGAGAGGTTAACCTGAAGGCCTCAAAGGGGTTCCGAGGGGCGGTCACGGGCTTTGAAAACGCTTTTGGGAAAGTGATACCCAACAATGCTGTGATGCTGAAAGCGGTCAGTTTTGTTAAAAGAAGAGGCTGACACGCAGCGGTTTTCGGTAGATCCCGGCAGGGATTGCCCAGGCGTGACGGCCGTAATTTCAGGCTGTTGTGCAAGGATTCTGTCCCGGTCCCCGGATCTGATGAGGTAGTTTCCCAACTCAAATAATTGACGGATGCTATAATCCATCCGTGCGCCAGCGGATTGTGATTATCGAAGACGAAAAAGACATCGTCGATCTTGTCCGGTACAACTTTCGCAAAGAAGGATTTGACATCGAAAGTTTTTCGAGCGGCAAGGACGGCTTGGAATACGTCCGCAAGAATCCAGTTGATCTGGTCCTCCTGGATATCATGCTGCCCGACCTGGATGGTATTGAAATCTGCAAACGCGTGCGGGCGGATGAGCGTTTGAAGACTTTGCCGATTATTTTCCTGACTGCCAAGGGTGAAGAGATTGACCGCGTGGTCGGGTTGGAACTCGGGGCCGACGACTATGTTGTGAAGCCTTTCAGTCCGCGCGAACTTGTTGCCCGTGCCAAAGCCGTCCTACGGCGTCAGGAGGCTGCGCTCGGGAAGGACGAAGTGATAGAGACTGCCGGGTTGCGTCTCGACATGCAGACGCGCGAAGTGACCGTCCAGGGTCGCCCCATCCAACTGAGTGCGCTCGAATTCAGGCTGCTTCACTTCCTGGCTTCACAGCCTCGCCGGGTCTTCAGCCGCGAGCAGTTGCTTGACAACGTGTGGGGCAGGGACCGCTTCGTAACCCCGCGGACGGTGGATGTCCATATCCGGCGCCTTCGAGAGAAGATCGAGAGGCAGGAAGGTTCGCCCCAATACGTTCAGACCGTGCGGGGATCCGGATACCGCTTCTCGCCAGGCGAAGCCGACTCGCAAGATATTTGAGTTTGCGCCTCTCGCCTGTTCCTGACATTCATGGCCCTGACCAGTCCGATTTTTCGGAAGCTGATGATTGCAGCGTTCCTGCTGATGGCGGGAATACTGCTGGGCCTGAATTTTTATCTCACCCGCTTCACTGTCCAGATTC
>JAJXZM010000554.1 GCA_021780055.1 Acidobacteriota bacterium | reverse complement strand
TCCAGTTGTAAGGGTAAGTGAGCGTTACCCGCACGGACAAGATATCGCCGCCTGTGGGATTGGGCACCTTATAGCACCGTTCGATCTCCAGCCCATAGTTCACCCCGCCGCTTGTTGTGTAATACGTTCCTAAGCAGGAGGGAGCCGGAGTCCAACTCACGGATGTGCCGATAAACGAGGTGTCTAGACCTGCACCCGCCAGATAATTAGTTACGTCGTCCTTAATGGTCTGGACGGATGTGGTGCTGGACGATGTGGTGTCGAGATTCCCCAAAGACTGTCCCACTCTTGCACCCTCTCGCGCCGCATTGGCAAGTTTCTGCTTTATGTTGTAAGCATGCGCAAAGTCCAGCAGGCCTATCAACATGACCAGAATGAGCGGAAGCGCCAGAGCGAACTCCAGGAGCTCCGCCGCGTCGTCATTCCGTGCATGCGTGGCGATCAGTCGCGAAACGGCGGCAACCCGGTCACCCAGGCCCCATGCCAGTCCTGCGGACAGTTGAAAATGCTTTGAAGTTCCGGTTGTTTTCATCTCAGAATGTGCTGTCAACACGTGCTTCTTGTTCCTCCCCAGCTCATAAAACATTTGTAGATGCACTCCCCTTACGGCATGGACGTCCCCGCGGGACAGGTCGCAGGCTGATTCTCCATCCGCATCTGAACGGTGGTTGACATGTTGATGGTTGAGAGGTTGAGGCTGGTGAAGGGAAGCATCATGGTGTAAGGATATTGAAACGAAAGCTCGACTCCGCAAACGTACTTTGGCGTGTCATTGGGATCCAGATAGACGTACGTGATCGACTTGTTCTTGATATTCTGAGGATTCAGTCCGGACGCTTGCAGCGATGGACCAATGAAGTTGCTCCAGATATCGGTCGCTGTGTAGCTGGTCGCTCCCGGGCAATAAGTCGAGTCAGCGCATGGGGTCAGAACGGCTTCCCGGGCGCCCTCACGCGCCGCGCGAGTTATGGTTTGGTAGATGTTGTAGGCCCTGCCGAAGGTGAAAATTCCCAGCAGGAGCATCAGCAGGATTGGAATGACAAAAGCGGCTTCTACCAGTTCAGCGCCGGATTCCTCTTTCCACTTTGTAACCAGTCGGACACACAATCTCCCAAACGGTGTCCTTGCCCAATGACACATGCGCCCCCATTCTTCCCCTCCAGCGTAGAGCATAATACACAACCTCCTGAAAACTAAGGGCTTTCTGCCTACGCTAATTACTAGAGGAGCAACCTGCTTGCCAAATCCGATCCCTGGCAGCTTTCGACGCTCCCTGCGCCCAGAGAAAACCCCATTATTAGTACCCGGAAATTCACCTATTGTCAATAGGGTAAACACCCCAGAATTTTACCCTATTACTTTCGGTACAACACTCATTCCTTTCGCGTCGCCTCAGGCCCGAAGCGACCGAAATTCCGGCAAAACTTCGAACGGCTTGCGCACACTGGCGATAGTTTCACCCAACTGCTCTATTTTGTTATCCTCTACGTGCCCAAGCAGCAGTGTGGCACGCTTCAAATAATCAATTCTTTCCGGCACAAGCCCCATGATTCTGGCGCAGGTGGCGTCCACGGCCACCGGGTCATCGCCGGCTACAATCACGCCGGAAGCCTTGGGCGTTCCCTGGATAGGGCCATTGCCTTCCATCCCCACGATACCGTCAACAATAGCAAAGTCCGGGCGAACCGTGCTGTTGATGTCCAGAATGGACTCGCTGAGGCCTGCCCAGTGGAGCACATTCTTGGGCCACCCGTAGCAATTTCCCGGCACGATGCCAAACATGTTTTTAAGGGCAAGGGTGACTCCAACCCAGTGGTGGGTTTTCATCTTGGGCATGGATACCACAAAGTCTGCCCCCAAAACCGTTTTAGAAAGAAACAGTGACTTGAGCTTGGAAGCCTTGGTCCGTGTTGGGACTTGCGAGACTTCGTCAGTGTTCAAGTCCATAAACGAGCGGTCGAGCGGCCCCACGTAGTCTTTGAGCCGCAGAACCTCTAGTATTCCTTCTGTATCGCGTTCGTGCCCCGGCCCCTCAGCGATGATGACCGATTTTGCGCCCAACCGCAAGAAGGCTTCGCGTGCGGCACGGATAACGATCGGGTGAGTATTGATCGTTCCTCCGATGTCCGGTTCCACAAAGTTTGGTTTGATGAGAACCGACTTGCCACAGACCGGAGGCCGCAATTCCTGCAAGGTTTCCATCACCACGGCTTCGACATCAGCCTCATAGCTGGAAATCGCGCGGATCGCTACGCGGGAAGGTGAGCGCTGGAATGGTGGCACCAGGCGCACGTTGGAATAACTCATATCGCGCTCCTTGCCTCAGATGAAGGTTCCAGCCAGGTGGGAACGCCATTCAGCGCCAACGATGCCCAAGCGACAACGGGGATGCTTTGTAAGAACTGGTTCTTTTTGTAAAAATTACAAAGATCCGCGTCAACCGGGGCCGGTTCGCGACCGTAGACCTGCAGGCATAGATGGGCTAGCGCAAGAGAGCCTGGACTCTTGATGCTCCTCAGGGTCCGGGCCAGCCATTCGATACCCTCCGCGCTGGCAGGATGATCCCTGTGGTTCCGCAGTGCCAGCAATGCCCACACGGTGGGTCCAATTCGAGGGACCCCCGGAACTCCGTAAACCAGCGGGTTGCCGGTATTCCATCCGCCTTCAGGGCAGGCACGATCATATAGCATTCGTTCGGCCAGTTGGATGCGCTCACCCGCTTGTGAAGGGCGAATCCGGTCCGGCATGTTCTGAAGCAGGAGAAGGGAGTAAGCTGTTGGCTCAACCCAGCTTGCTGTGCCTGGCGTCCAACTCCATCCGCGAAGCGAATCGTCCTGGCGCACCACATTTTCTTGTTCCCGGTGCAGGCGCTTCCGCAGGCGCCACATCAGGTTGCCCTCTGCCGGCCAGGTGCTGCAAAGCCACCGGGCTCCACGGGCCACGGCGTCATCGTCCCGGACGGGCTGACTCAGCAGGGCAAGGCAAGCCAATGCCGTTACCCAGCATCCCGGTTCGCTTCCGGACCCGGTTGGCCAGGCGCCCGCCGTTGTCTGTGCGCGCCGCAGCCATTCAGATGCGGATGAGAGTATCTTGCTGTCGGGCGGTTCAAGGGGTTGGAGGGCAAGGGTCGCCCATGCGGTTGATTCAACGGCGCTCTGGGTCCCGGAACGGTAACCCCATCCCCCGTCTGTGTTCTGCTCGGCGCGCAGAAGGTCGGGGAAAAAGCCACGTATCAAGGGAAAAATCTGCTGATTATTCCCTGAAGGGCATTCTAAGTCTTTAACTGGGAGCATTCCAAACCTGCGGCCGGCCAAGTTACATGACATGCTCTTGAGAGGCGGATTCTTCCACATCGGCAACATCCAGGTCGTCGCTTTCGATCTGGATTTGGAGCTGATTGATCAGGCGGTGCAGGTAACCTCTCGCAACTCCGAGCGAACGCGCTGCGTCCACTTTGCGGCCTCCGCATTCACGGAGCGTTCTCATGATCAAACGGCGCTTGAATTCGCGGACCTCGTCCTCGTAAGACCGGACAACCGTCGTTTCCTCAATGTCACCGCGGATGCTGTTGGGCAAATGCCAGGTTTCGACTACAGGCCCCTCTGTCATTACGACCGCATGCTGGACCGCATTTTCGAGCTCTCGAACATTTCCGGGCCAGTGATACTCTTCGAGGGCGTGGATGGCCAGGGGTGAAAAGCGTGTGGAGTTCTTTCCGAACTGCTGGGCAAAACGTTGCAGGAAGTGCTGGGCGAGAATCGGAATCTCATCACGCCGGTTGCGCAGCGATGGAATCGTGATTTGTACGACGTTAAGACGGTAGAAAAGGTCTTTCCGGAAACGGCCTTCTTCCACCATGGCTTCAAGGTTGCGGTGGGTGGCGCAAAGCACCCGCACGTTGGCCTCAATGGGTGTATTGCTGCCTATACGCTCAAATGACCGCTCCTGGAGCACCCGCAGCAGTTTGGACTGCAGGCCAAGGGGAAGGTCGCCAATCTCGTCCAGAAGAAGCGTGCCGCCGTGGGCCGCTTCAAAACGCCCTCGCCGAGCCGCGATTGCGCCGGTAAAAGCGCCTTTTTCGTGTCCAAAAAGTTCGTCATCCACCAGCGTTTCCGGCAGGTTCGCGCAGGAAAATGCCACCAGTGGGCCTGTCGCGCGGGGGCTCATACGGTGAATGGCCCGCGCCAGG
>JAJXZM010000372.1 GCA_021780055.1 Acidobacteriota bacterium | reverse complement strand
GCTGGGTTGGCAGATTGATATCAAGAGCGAAGAAGAAAAGCGGCAGGAGATTGAGTCTCAGATGGCCGCCATGGCCTTGCGCGGGGCCTCGATTTCGGAGCTTGAGGGCCTGGGTGACAAGACCTTAGAGCGGTTGCGTAGCGCAAATATCGAGACGGTCGAGCAGTTGGCCCAGATGACGCCTGAAGATCTGATGCAGATACAGGGCATCGGCGACAAGACGATTGAACGCATCCGGCGCGTGGTCACAGACTACTTCGAAAAGGGCCAGGAAGCGATCGAACAGTCGGCCACCGAGGAAGAATCGTTATCCCTGGAGCAACTGAAAGCCGATTCTGAAACCGCAGAAGCCGCAACGGAGACCGAAGTGCAATCCTCCGAGACTGGTGAACCGGTTGAAGAAGGTGCTGCGCAGGTTGAGACGGCTGAAGGCGACAGCGCACCCGCCGTTGAAGCTTCAGAGGAATCTGCGGCCGTTGCCGAGTCTTTTGAAGAAGAAGACGCAGCGCCTGAGGAGGCGGCTGAAGAAGGAAAGGCCGAAGACACTACGGAGGAAAAGGGTTAATATTGTGACCGGTTGCGGCGTGGCCTGTGCGAAATAACAGCGCCTGCTGCGACGGAATGGCGGAAGGACTCTCGGAAAGAGGCGAAATGGGTAGTATCCGAATCAACGAGCTGGCAAGGGAACTGGAGGTAAAAAGCCGGGCGATCTTGGATTGTCTCGAGGAAGCCGGCATTACCGAAAAGAAGTCGCACTCCAGTTCGCTCGACGAGGAAGCGGCGAACAAGGTGCGCGCGTACTTCCGTCGAGGCGAAGTCCCTCCTGAAACTGTCGCCGCCGAGCCGGCGCCCGTCAGCGAAGCGCCATCTACTCCGTCGCCAGCGGCTCCGGCCAGGAAGCGAGTGGAGCCTGCGGAACCTTCCGTTGCTCGCCAGTCGTTTACAAAATCGATTGCAGAAATCAAAGCAGCAGCACGTAAAACAGTGGCGCCGCGTCCTCCGGTGCGCCCTGTGGTGGAACACGTTTCGCCGGCGGCCCCGAGCGCACCGCCAGAAATCGTAACATCGCGTCACGCTGAGACTGTGCTGCCTGCTCAAGGGGCACCTGCACGAACGGAAGTTGCCCGCCCGGTTGCGAAAGTCCCGGAACCTGTCGCTCAGAAAGCTAAACCTGTGGTCCCAACTGCTGTTGCAAGAATCCCTGCAAAAGCGCCGGAGCCGCCTCCTTCCGCGGCTGAAACCAAGCCTGCCCGGCCATCCCGGCCTTCAAAGCTTCCGGCCTCCAAGCAACCGATTTACCCCACTGCGGGCCTGCCGAAAGCCATGCCGACACGCCCGCATACTTTCCGGCGGCCAGGTGAACCTCGCCCCATGCATCCAACCGCGCGGCCGGCTGCCGGTTCGGTGGGTATCGCCGTCCCTCCGGGACGCAAAAAAATTGTGGTGCCGAAGATGGAGCGGCATGCTGCTCCACAGCCTGCAGCGGCAGCGCTGGAAGAGATACAGATCAGCCGGACGATCACCATTACCGAAGGCGTCAGCATCAAAGAGCTTTCTGAAAAGCTGGAAGTTCGTGCCAAGGACGTGCTGAAACGTCTCCTGGAAAAAGGAATTTTCGCCACCATCAATCAGACTCTGGATAGCGAGACCGCTTCTGAGATCGCGAAAAACTTTGGCGCGGAAGTCAAAATCATCAGTTTTGAGGAAGAAGTCTTCCGTGATGATGAAGAAGAGGACCGCAAGGAAGACTTGGAACCGCGCGCTCCTGTCGTCACGGTGATGGGTCACGTTGATCACGGCAAGACCTCCCTTCTTGATGCGATCCGCGAAACTAAAGTCGCCTCCGGCGAAGCGGGAGGCATCACGCAGCACATCGGCGCGTACGAAGTCAGGACACAGGATCGCAAGGTGGTTTTCCTGGATACGCCCGGCCACGAAGCCTTCACCCTGATGCGCGCCCGCGGCGCCAAAGTGACGGACATTGTGGTGCTTGTGGTTGCCGCTGATGACGGCGTCATGCCGCAGACGCTGGAAGCCATTAACCACGCTCGCGCCGCCCAGGTTCCCATCGTGGTGGCCATCAACAAGATTGACAAGCCGGACGCCATGCCGGACCGTGTGAAAAAACAACTGGCTGACCGCGGCCTGACCCCGGAGGACTGGGGCGGTGACACGGTTACGGTGGAAGTTTCTGCAAAGCAGCGGAAAAACCTGGACCTCTTGCTGGAAATGATTTTGCTGGTGGCCGATATGCAGGCGCTGAAGGCCAACCCCGGCCGGCTTGCTTCGGGAACCGTCCTGGAAGCCAAGCTGGACAAGGGCCGCGGACCGGTGGCCACGGTGATTGTTCAGAACGGAACGCTGCGCGTAGGCGACTCGTTTATTATCGGGGCCATTTACGGAAGAATTCGGGCCATGTTCAACGACCGCGGGCAGCCGGTTATTGAGGCGGTCCCAAGCACGCCAGTGGAAATCCTGGGGTTGGAAGACGTTCCGCAGGCAGGCGACCGTTTGCAGGCCATTGAAGATACGGCCAAAGCCCGCCAGATTTCCGCGCACCGGCAAACCAAGCTTCGAGAAGCGGCGCTGGCAAAGAGCGCCCGGCTTACTCTGGAACAGCTGCACGAACAGATGGCCGCCGGCGAGGTCAAGGAATTGGCGCTGATCATCAAGGCAGACGTGCAGGGTTCGGTCGAAGTGCTCGCGGACACTCTGGGCAAACTTGGGAATGAGAGAGTTAAAACCAAGGTCATCCATGCCGGCGTCGGAGCAATCACGGAGACGGACGTCCTGCTGGCCTCGGCTTCCAACGCGGTGATTGTCGGGTTTAACGTGAGGCCGGAGCGCAAGGCCAATGACCTTGCTCAACTCGAACACGTTGACATCCGCCTGCACACGGTTATTTACGAGGTGGTGGAAGAAATCAAGAAGGCCATGTCCGGCCTGCTATCGGCCACCTTCAAAGAGATTATGCAGGGCCGTGCTGAAGTTCGCGACACCTTCCGCATTTCCAAGGTCGGCACTATTGCCGGCTGTTACGTCCAGGAAGGGAAAGTTATGCGTGAATCCAGGATCCGCGTGCTGCGGGACAACGTTGTGGTTCACGAAGGTCGTGTCCATTCCGTCCGGCGGTTCAAAGAGGATGTGTCAGAGGTGAAGTTCGGCACCGAATGCGGAATTTCTGTCGAAAACTTTAATGACCTCAAAGTCGGGGACGTGCTCGAAGCGTTCACGCTTGAGCGCGTGATGGAGCCCGCCATAGCCTGACGAGGTGATGGGCCAGAATGCCAGTCGGCCTCCTTACCCTCGAGATTCATCTGCCGTATTCACACTCACTCAAGGAGAAACGTGCTGTCCTGCGCAAGGTCAAGGACCGCCTGCGCTCCCGGTTTAACGTTGCAGTGGCGGAAATGAACCATCGTGACGTGTGGCAGGTGGCAACCCTCGGGGTTGTTTCCGTTTCCGACAGCCGGCAGCTTCTGGATACCCTCCTTCACGATGTCCTGCGTGCGTCAGAAGGAATCCTGGGAGAAGACGTTGCCTGGTATGATATTGAGTTTCTTTGACTACCGCGCGCGAGTAAAGCGGTCTTTAGAGTAATTCTTATGACTGTTCCCGGCCGACGCCAGGAGAGGTTGCAGGACCAAATTCGTGCCGAATTGGCCGAGATGATCGAGCTGGAATTGAAGGACCCTCGAATCGGCTTTGCCACCGTCACCAAGGTTGATCTGCGGCCGGACTTAAGGTCGGCGCACATCTGGGTGTCGGTGAATGGTGACAAGGAAGCTCAGGATGGGACGCTTGAAGGGCTAAGGTCTGCGACTGGATACCTTCGGCACGAACTCTGTCTGCGCCTCATGTTGCGGCGCGTCCCTGAGCTTGTTTTTGCGCTGGATCACAGCGCGGAAGATATGCACAGAATTGAATCGCTGCTTGACCAGGCCAACAGGAACACATAAACATTGAGTTTGTATTTCCATTGGAAGTCTGGCATTTCGCCCCGGGAATGAAGCCCCTCGGCGGGTGCGATTGTGACCCTTTCATGAATCAGGAAATTTCAGGAGTTTTGATTATCGACAAGCCGTCCGGGATGACGTCCCATGACGTTGTTGCGCGCGTCCGGCGGTTGTTGGGGACCCGCCAGATCGGACATTTTGGCACGCTGGATCCGTTTGCCACTGGCGTGTTGCCG
>JAJXZM010000291.1 GCA_021780055.1 Acidobacteriota bacterium | reverse complement strand
CCGGCACCTGGATTTTTTCGGATGAACCCCAGATCAGCCTGGCCGGCGAGCGCGGGCTGGTCATTACTCAGCACCATGCAATCCCATTGGGGCTGAACGTCGCGCGCTGGCCGAAAGATGTGCCCTACAATTACACCGAGCATCCCGAAATTCTGGATCGCGCCTGGCGGGATGCGGTCCGGGAATATCCACCGGGAGTTGAAGTGCTGTGGACGGTCGGACTGCGGGGATTGTCTGACGTCACCTACGCCTCATCTGACCCCGCCGTGCGCGGGAACAACAAAGCGCTCGGGCGGCTGATCAACAAAGCCATCGCCAGCCAGATTCAGATTGTTCGCTCAATGCACCCTGACGCGCAGTTCATCACCAACCTGTGGCAGGAGGGCGCGCGCCTGGTGCAGCAGGGCGACCTCAGCATCCCGCCCGAGGTCCACAAAGTGTGGGCCGACAGCGGCTACGGCTATCTACATGACAAAGGCGAAGTTGCCGCGGGCCAGGGTGTTTACTATCACGTGGCCATGATGAATGGCCGCGCCAATCAATTGACTGAGATGGTTCCGGTGGAACGCATCTATTCCGAACTCGGCCGTTACATCAAAGCCAGGGCCACGGATTATCTGCTGGTGAATACCAGCGATATCCGCCCGGTCCTGATGACCGCCAGGGCCGTTTTAAACGTGGGGTGGAGCAGCGTTCCGGCGGGTGGCTCTGATGCCGACAAAGCCTATTATCGGAAGTGGTCCGCCAGCGAATTTGGCGCCAAGGCAGCCCCGCAAGTGGCGAAGGTTTACGAGGAGTACTTCAAAGCTCCCGCGCACTTTGGCCAACCGATTCACGAATACGGCGACCAGCTCTACCATACCGAAGCGCGCACCATGATGCTCACTTACATGATTGATTCCCCGCTCTACTCCATTCCGAGCCAGTCGCCGAAATGGGTGCAGCCTTGGATTTTCGGCGCTCGATTTCCCCACGCGACCGGCAAGGAATGGCTGAGCCAGGCCGTGAAAAGAGAAATCGAACAATGTGGCAGCGCACAGCCGCGCTGGGACGCGGTGTGGAAGCAGGCCCTCGATGCAGAGCCGCTGGTGACTCCTGGCCGCCGGCCTTTCTATCGCTCGAGCGTGCTGGCCATGATTGCCATCAACCGGGAGAGTAACCAGACGCTTTTCCAAGTGGCCAGTGCCATCAGGGAAGCGCAGGAAGGCAAGATGAGTGAGGCACGCGCCTCGGCGCAAAAAGCGTTGCAGGCTCTTGATTCAATCCAGCAGGCGGAAGCGGCCGCGGAGTACGGCAAATGGAAGACCTGGTATCGCGGCGACTGGCTGACCGGCGTTTATCGCACAAAGCAGATGGTGGAGATCTTTTCTAAATTTCTCACCGACCCGCTCACGCACTTGCCGCCGCCGGTACTCTGGGATGGATGGGAAGCTTATTACCACATCATGCTATACGAGGGCGACCGCTCGGCCGACGTTAACTGAGGACGCCGGCACTGAATTTGCACGCGGTGCTAGGGTGATGTACCGTGAATGGCACAGCAGGAAGCTTAAACAGCCGCTTACAGATCTCTCAGCCGGAAGCGGCGCAGAGCCAGCCCAAGCGCCACAAGCAAATACACAACAGCGTATGCAACCATCAATCGGCTCGGTGCTGAGAGGGTACTGAATGGAGACATGTTCAGGACGCCCATCAAGGGCGACTGCATGTCAAAGGCCGCACGGCGCCAGAGTGATTCACTCGGCATCAGGATGCTCGCAACAATACCCACATTGACGGCGCCCTGGCTGTGCGTGAAGGCGCCAATCTGCTCGATCCAGCCGCCAAGAAAAGCAACTCCGTGCATGCCCAGCACGATGACGCCGCTGGCGAGCGTGGAAAAAACTGTACCGCAAAGGAGTGTGACGTTAAGCAAAACGATGCTTTCCAGCCACACCAGGCCGAGGCCGCTCCAAAGATGCTGGACTGTGGCCCCGCCCAGAATGTATCCGAGCAGGGCAACTCCCCCCAACAAGAACAGGATATAGACCGTCAGCATCCCGGTATATCCGATCCACTTGCCCAGGAGTATTTGTCGCCGCGTTATGGGCTTGGTGGCGATGGCGTGAATGGTGCCGGAAGCGATTTCACCGGAAAGAGTGTCAGCGGCGATAAGGATGGTCATTAACACCGTCAGCAGGTCCGCGGCATAGAGTCCCATCATGAGCGACATGTTGAGCACCTGTTGACGGATGGCCTCACTGGGCACATGGATACCTCGCGCCTGAAAATGCATGCCCGTCGCAAAAAGCGCAAGGAAGCCCCCTCCCGCAACCAGCGCCATCCAGAGCACTTTCTTGCGAGCAGCTTCACGGAATGTCACGCCGGCCATCACCCAGGTTCCCATCAGAGCCCTCCGTCTGCGCCCACGATTCGAAGGAAAAGATCTTCGAGCGAAAGACGCTGTGGCGTGATTTCGTAAACGTCCACGTTCTGGTTCACCAGAAAGCGCACGATGTCAGGCAAGGTGTCCATGGATGGGGTACAGAACGTCAGCACGTCTCCTGCAGCCTTGAGAGACGAAACGCGCTGAGCGAGTGAGGCCAGGGTTTCAGGACGAAGGTTCCTGGCGCGCATTGTCACCGTGACTTCACCCACAAGGAGCGCCCCAAGTCGCCGTGTCTCAAGCACCTCGCCGTTCTTGATAAAGGCGACGCGGTCGCACGTAACTTCAACTTCGCTCAGCAGATGAGAATTCAGGAAGACCGTGGCTCCCCGGTCGCGCTGGGATTTGATAATGTCGCGCACAAGCTTTCGGCCTGCGGGGTCCAACCCCGAAGTCGGCTCGTCAAGAAAAATCAGTTCAGGTTCATTAAGGAGGGCCTGGGCCAGCCCCAGGCGCTGCATCATGCCCTTGGAGAAATCACGAAGTCTCTTTTCGCGATGTGGCCAAAGACCGACGTCATTCATCAATCCGGGGACGCGCGACCGAAGAGTTGATTTGGACATCCCATAGAGACGCCCGTGCACGCCGAGAAGCTCGGCCGCCGTCAGCCATTCGTAAAAACGGAAGTGTTCGGGCAAGAAGCCTATCTTCCGCCGGACCGGCACATCACCGGCAGGCGAACCCAGGACAAGAGCTTCACCACGAGTGGGCGCGATCAGCCCAAGCAGCATCTTTATTGAGGTACTTTTGCCTGCTCCATTGGGGCCGAGAAAACCGAATACTTCTCCCCGGGGCACTTCGAGAGTAAGGCCGCGCACGGCAACCTTGGAGCCGAAGACTTTTCCCAACCCCCGAGTTCCGATGGCAAGGTCTGCTCTGGAAGAAACCTGTTGCATTCCCATGGAATCCATTCGTTGCCTGGTTCATTCGGCGATGTGCAGGTCGCAAATCCCACACGAGGGCAGGATATTAAGATATTAGCTCAAAGCTTTTGCAAGCGCTCTGGCCTGATCAGGCCCGCCGGAGCCGTGAATCGAATAGATGATTCCATTCTTTACCCAGATCAACGTGTATGCGGGCCCTTGCCCGCGACGTTCCTTGGCCAAGATTAAATTTCCAGTCACACCGTCCACTTGCTCTTCAGAATAAGAGCTTGCACCTCTCGGTATCGGGACAACAAGGGTCGATTTCCAATCGACCTTCGAGGAGAAAGCTTGCGCTTCCTCAGGACTCATGCCTCCCACCTGAAGAGCGATCTGGAAGAGCTGTCCGATATTCAATTCGGGGGGAACGCTGACGATCGGACTTGGGACCTCGGCAAAAATGGTGCAGCCGACGCTGCTGGTTGACGCGCTCTGGTCCTCCGTACCAGGCTTCGATCCGGGGTGCTTGTCCGGGCAGTTGCCGTAACGGAGAAAAACAGACTTGGGAACGTGCACGGCGATCACTTGACCGTCTACGCTTTCCGGAACCTGCAAGTCCGACTTGCCGATGCTATCTATAATGGACTGGAGGCGGCCCTGATCCAGCTTCATGATGTAAGACTGCTCCCCAACCACTCCTATTTTCGGTGTCTCCTTCATATCGGTGATACTGCGCACCGGGAAACCCGCCATCTGGGTCGCCTGGGAGGCATTTGCAACAAACTGCGGCTTGCCGGCCGAGAGTGTTACCGTAACTTCGTCAGAGATGACCTTCCGGATAAGCGCCTGGGTGTCGCTGTTGGTATCGAATTTCAGATCCAAGGGTACGACAGTCACTTTCTCG
>JAJXZM010000101.1 GCA_021780055.1 Acidobacteriota bacterium | reverse complement strand
CACTCCTGAGCGTGAATCAGCAGATCATTGCGACCGAGCGGCAGTTCCTTGCCCCGAATGGCTTGCCTGGCCGGCCCTGGTATCGCCACCAGCTTTACGCTCCTGGAACATACACAGGGTATGGTGTGAAAACATTGCCTTCCGTCCGGGAGGCAATCGAACAACGACAGTGGGATGAAGCTGGTTCGCAGATCGCAATAGTTGGAAAAACGCTTGAAGATGAGGCCCGTGCGATCGACCTGGCGGCAGCCAACTTGGAAAAGTCCATCCAATAGCCGAGAGCGCCAAACTCCCAATCTCCTCAGGTAGGGAGGATGCCTCACCTGAACCGTGTATTGGGTAGCCTGACCGAATCGGCGAGGTGCTTGAAACGTACCATTTCGTCTTTATTTGAAATTTTCACAATAGTGCGACCAATCACCGAAAAATTGTATAAGTTATTTAGTATCATAAGAAAGGATCTGAAAAGTTTCCATTTTTCGTCGTCATCTTATGGAATTTGAGCTTTTCTGTAACCCTCTAAGGTTGCATTACGTCTGCTACTATGCAATACTCGATTTACCGATGTTTATGTAATTAATCTGGCATGTGCTGACCAGTTCGAAGGGGCCAGCGTCAGAAATTTGTTCTGCAAGCAAGAATGTCCGTTCGAGGTTGATTATGGCTTTGACGGAAGAACGGGTCATTCGAGTGCTTCGACCATCGGTACTGGTATTATGCGGCCCAGCGGCTTGTGGAAAATCGACATTTGCTGCCCGGCATTTTAGGTCTACACAAGTTATTTCTTCTGATTTTTGCCGGCAACTCGTGTGCGATGATGAGACTGACCAGCGTTACCATGCACAAACATTCGCACTCTTAAATTTTCTCATTGGTCAGCGTCTCTCCATAAACCGTTTATGCGTTGTTGATTCAACGGCGTTAACTCCTGGGGCGCGAAAGTCCCTGCTCGACCTTGGTCGAAAGTACCGAGTCCGTACTGAGCTTTTTATTTTTGATATCGCGATCGAGAAGTGTCTCGATCATGACCGTTCACGTGCGCGCTCAGTAGGGCCGAAGGTTATCGAGGAACAGTACCGCCTGTTCAAGCAGGTTCAGGGAACTGTTCGTTCCGAGGGCTTTGACCAGGTTGTCGAACTCCACGAAGAAGATATGCAGAGCGTGCGTTTTGAAATCCTTTATCGTCCCATCAACTTACTACCTGCCGCCAGCAATGTGGCAAGTCGGCGCAATTCTGTGGTGCCCTCCCGAGTTTCCTGAAGCTTCAGTTGACACTCTGCCGTTCTACCTCCTAGAATTCTCAAGGGCTTAACTTTATGACATCAGGACCCAAAGAGGCCGTTTCGGCGCCCGATTTGAAAGGTGTCACGGACGTTTTATCCCTGATTGGGAACACTCCGTTGATCCGCTTGCACAGAGTTAGCGCGGACTTTCCGGACGTGCAGATTCTGGCAAAAGCGGAATGGGCGAATCCGGGAGGCTCGGTTAAGGACCGCGCTGCGTGGAACATTGTTCAAGAAGCAGAGCGGGCGGGATTGCTGATGCCGGGGAAAATTCTGCTTGATTCGACATCTGGAAACACGGGAATCGCCTACGCCATGATTGGGGCGGCGCGAGGTTACCGCGTCAAGCTCTTTATGCCTTTGAACGTCAGCCTCGAGCGCAAGCATATCCTGCAGGCCTACGGTGCCGAGATCGTTTATACCGACCCGATGGAGGGATCGGACGGAGCAATTCGCAGGGTGCGGGAACTGGCAGAGAAGGAACCCGAAAAATACTTTTATGCCAACCAGTACAACAATCCTTCCAATTGGAGGGCCCACTATCAGACCACCGCGCCGGAGATTTTTGACCAGACTGAGGGCCAAATCACGCATTACGTGGCCGGCCTTGGCACAACCGGAACCTTTGTGGGTACAGCACGCAGGCTGAAAGAACTTAAGCCTGATGTTCAATGCATATCTTTCCAGCCGGACTCGCCCTTTCACGGCCTTGAGGGATTGAAGCATATTCCGACATCCATCGTTCCAGGTATTTATGACCCTTCCGTCGCCGACGAAAACCTGGAGGTTTCGACGGAAGAGTCTTATGCGATGACCCTGCGCCTGGCCCGCGAGGAGGGTTTGCTTGTCGGAATTTCGTCCGGGGCTGCTATGGTGGCGGCGCTCAAAGTTGCCAGCAAAGTCCGGCAGGGGGTGGTTGTCACGGTCTTTCCCGACAGCGGCGACAAGTATCTCAGTGAGCGCTTCTGGAACGAGGCGCAAGTGCGCGCATAGCACCTTTCTTGCGAGATCACCCGCACTGTCTGTCTCCGGCGGCTGATGTCCCTGGGCCGTTGTGCTCCGATTTTTCTTCTATACAAGGTGAAGGAATGGCTATACAGCTGAATGCCCAACAACTGCAGTGCATTCGTTCGCATGCTGAGAAGGAATACCCGAATGAATGCTGTGGAATGCTGCTTGGCTGCGCGGACGACGCCGTCAAAGAAGTTTCTGAGGTGGTTCCATTAAAAAACTTACGCCTTGATTCTGTGCGGGCACAGGAACTGCTGCCGCTCAAAGACCCCGGGCACGAATCCGAAAAGAACCGCTTCCTGATCGACCCGCTGGAGCAGATGAGGGTAGAAAGAGACGCCCGCTCGCGTAAATTGGAAGTCGTGGGTTACTACCATTCCCACCCTGACCATCCGGCTCGGCCGTCAATTTATGACCGCGACCACGCCTGGCCATGGTATTCTTATGTTATTCTTTCGGTTGAACAAGGCAAGGCCGCTGACATGACCTCCTGGGTTCTGTCGGAAGATCGGGCGCATTTTGATCCTGAACTGATGAAACTTTAGACCCGTTATGTTCATCGTGGGAACATACTGGACTTTTTGGTGTATAATCGTGAGGTCAGGATTGGTATGATGGGTCGAGGAGAAATAATGCCTGTAAAAGTGGTTATTCCCACCCCGCTACGACAGTACACGGGGAAGAAGGATTCGGTTGAGGTTGAGGCGAAAACTGTTGGCGAAGCGCTGGCCGGTTTAACCTCCAGGTATAGTGATTTGCGCAAGCACCTTTACAACGAAGAGGGGAAGCTTCGCAGTTTTGTAAACGTTTATGTGAACGACGAAGATATTCGTTTTCTTCAGAAAGACCAGACGCCTCTGACTGAGACTGATGTTATCAGTATTGTTCCTTCCATTGCCGGCGGTTCAATGATCCGCTGTATCTGTAGCTAGCCTGGATCCCGCACAGCCGGGGTTCCGGGCTCATCCCCCACGACCTGAAGAACTCAATTTAAGAGCGCGAAAACGGTGCAATTCCAGTGCTAGAAGGCGGCGGGATTCGCGCATTTCAGGAATTTGAAGCAAATGGCAGGAAAAGAGGAAAAAATGTCGATTTTAACGTCAGCTCCAACGGAGCAACTGAGTAAGGATGAAATTCTTCGTTATAGCCGGCACCTGATCATGCCGGAAGTGGCCATGGAAGGCCAGCTTAAGCTGAAGCGGGCCAAGGTGCTCTGCATCGGCGCCGGCGGCCTGGGCACTCCACTGGCCCTTTATCTGGCTGCAGCCGGAGTTGGAACTCTGGGCATGGTGGACTTCGACGTGGTCGATTTCACCAACCTGCAGCGGCAGATCATTCATGATACGGACGACGTGGGGCGGCTCAAGCTTGATTCCGCTCGTGACACAATCCGCGATATTAATCCTAATGTAGAAGTCGTTCCCTACGAGACGCGCCTTACTTCCGAAAACGCGCTCGACATTTTCCGCGATTATGACATCGTTGCGGACGGCACAGATAACTTTCCCACGCGTTACCTTGTGAATGACGCCTGCGTGCTGCTGGGCAAACCCAATGTCTATGGCAGCATCTTTCGTTTTGAGGGGCAAGCCTCTGTATTCTACGCACCGGAAGGCCCGTGCTACCGCTGCCTCTATCCGGAACCGCCACCGCCGGGCCTGGTTCCGAGTTGCGCCGAGGGTGGCGTGCTGGGCGTTCTGCCTGGTATTGTCGGCTCGCTCCAGGCGCTGGAGACCATCAAGCTGATTCTTGGAAAGGGTGAGCCGATGATCGGCCGCCTGCTGCTTTTCGACGCTCTCCACATGAAGTTCCGGGAACTCAAACTTCGCAAAAACCCGGATTGCCCGGTCTGCGGTAAGAATCCGACGATCACCAAGCTGATCGACTACGAAGAATTCTGCGGAATACGGGGTGAAGAG
>JAJXZM010000033.1 GCA_021780055.1 Acidobacteriota bacterium | reverse complement strand
CTCGACCGCATGCGCGCTGTCCATATCAATCTCGGCAAAGCCGACAAGCCGGTCAGGATGAGCATGGATGAAGGGCACGGCGGTGTCCATATCCGACGGCGGAACCAGAAGAAACGCCATGCCGTCTACAGACTCCAGCTTGGCCAGCAGTTTCTGGAGAAACGCCGGGTCACCGTTATAGTGAACATGACCGTCGATAATTTTGGGTTGATGCGCGGACTGCGCCAAGAGCGGCCCGCAAACAAAACCGAATGTCAACACTACAAACAGCAGGCTGAACTTCCTCATATTTCCTCCTGAGCTATCTCGCACTACGGGCGGCCCGGCTTGCCAGGCCGGAAAGGCCCTTGGTTCACGGTGACCGATATCAGTCCAGGAAACCCTGATGGAATGACCACACCCGAACGCACACCTGCCTTCTCCACTTAGCTGTCATTTTCCGAAATTGCTGTGACACCTGGCTAGACGCATTCTACCACCCGATGGCAAGTGGGCAACGCATGTCTTTGCGATCACGACCCTCAGACTTCTCCCGGCACGACGAATGGCGCGCGACAGCCCCGCCCACCGTCGTTCCCATTCCTTTCTTGAGAGAATCACGACGGCTCACTTCAGGCTTGCCGGATCCTGCTGACGTCGCATCTCCTTTCCTTTAATCCGCTCAAGAATGATATGTGTCCTGATCAACGCTCGTGTTCGGCGTATACCCGATAAGCGTTGGCCACCCCGGCCTGCTTGTAATCACCGTGGTGAATCAGAACGCGGTAGCGGAAAACCACACTCTTGCCCTCATGGAGCGTCCAACTGCCATCCTGCAGCGGGTCGCGGGTGAAAAAGCTCACGCCAAACGGGTTTGCGGCAAACAGTCCGTAGCCACGGGCGTGCCAGTACGTCGGGTGGCGGAAGCTTCGTGGGCTGTCAAAGACCGCAATGCCCAGGTTCTCTCCGTGTACGGTCCCGTCATAGTTCACCCAGTCGGCGCGCGTTCCCCAGATGCCATTTTCTCCCTCGGCACCGTTTGAATCGATCATGCGCGCAGGTGGCGAATTCAGTTCCGGCCCCAGGCGAATGCCGAACGTCCCCTCCTTGGTATCGCCAAACACGACGGGGTTTTGGCCGGCATGAATCACAAACTGGCAATCGATCACGCGGGTGTTGGCATCGCCACTGAAAGTGAAAGTCTGTGTCTCAGTGGCAATCACCCGCTTGTTGGGTGAGATCAGGTCAAATTCCGCCTGGATCATTCCGGATTCAGGGCCGGCGTGCATCTCATCCATTTTGCGGAGCACCATCCGCCCGTAAGCGTGGTCTTCTCCCTCCCGGCCGTAAAATTTGTTAAAAGCTTCTTCGCTCCAGAAGTCTATCCCGTTGATATCACCGTGATCGAAATAGAGCGGACGCTGATGAGGTTCCAGCGCGTGGTCATGGATGTTGGCCTCAGGGACTGTGTTCCCGATCGGGTAACTCCGCGAGATGTTGGTTCCCTGGGCGCTTCGCAACGGCTGCAAATAGGGCTTGGCAACATCCGGATTGAAATAATATGTGGTAAAGGGTTTGCCGCCGATTGTCACATGGATCTCATAACCTTGCCGCTGAAATTGCACTGGCTCCGCCGCTCCCGCCGCGGCTGTAGAAAAACAGCATAAAGCACCTGCTAGTACAGAAAGAAAGAATGCCATCCTGCGATTCATCACTCCGTTGACCTCCACTTCGCTAAGATTCCCGAACCAGATTTAGCCTGAAAATTTATCATCTTGTCAGGGTTGTGAGTAATCCCCAACCCTTCACCCTGCAGCTTTCTTGTGCAAGGCGCCCGAAAATCAAGGAACGCCCGGCGTAACGCGGACAATAGCATGCGATATGAGCAGAGCCAACAATCTGCCCGCCAAAAATTTCTAGCCGTCCAAAATGCGGAATGAGGTGCTCTAAGCCGTGTATTTACCAGCTATATTGGCAATGGTCAACAAAAATTTGCAAAAATCGCAGGAAAAAATTCATGATAAGCTGGCTGCGGTTACTGTTCTTCTTTGCAAGTGCTTGATTCCTGTGATACATCTCTTACAGCTTCGGCCGGTTCGCCTGAAATAGAGTCTCTGGAGCAGCAGTCCAATGTTTCGAAAATTCATGCAAATTCGCAAAGTTTCTGGTATTTTCTTCAATCACTAGCTGCCGCGTTGTGTTGTGCGCGGTGTGGGCCCGGGGACAAGAGAATAATTGAAAGGACTAATGATATGGCAGGGAAACTTAGGGTGCAGGAGCTTGCCACCAGGGCGAATGTAAGTGTTGCAACGGTTTCGCGGATTCTGAACGGCTCGGCGCGCGTAAGCCAGGAGCTTCAGGACAGGGTCCGGAAAGCAGCAGTTGAAATTGGAATCAATCTCCAGGACACCACAAGGTCAAGAACTGTCGCTTTCGTTCTTGGGAATCGCCATATGCTGCACATGTTCCATTCCAGAATTCTGGCGGGCGCGCAGGACTACTGCACCTCGCACGGCTGGGACGCGATCTTTCTCTCCTTTAATTACCAGCCCAACGTTTCGTGGAAGGAACTTCGGTTTCCTCAGGTCCTGCGAAGGCGCGATATTATTCGGGCTGCGATCCTGGCCGGCACCAACTCAGAGAATCTGCTGGTTGCCTTGAAGCATCGCGGCATTCCATTCGCAGTGCTGGGCAATAACCTCCTACTCCACGAGACCCTGCACCCGGATTACGACGTTGTCTACTCCAACGACGTTCAGAGCGCCTACGAGATCACCCGCTATCTGCAAGGCCTGAACCACAAGAGCATTTGGTTTATAGGGAATACCAAACTCCCGTGGTTTGCCCGGTGCTATACCGGATATAACCGCGCCATGCAGGAAGCTGGCCTGATGCCCCGATTGAGCGAGTTTTACTCCAACGACGAAGAAGAAGTGGGCTATCTTGCGGCCAAGTCCGTGCTCGGGGAAGGGGAAACTGTGACCGCCATTTTTGCCGGGACCGACCCTGCCGCGCGGGGAGTTTACCGTGCAGCCCGGGAAGCGGGAAGGCACATACCCACTGATCTGAGCGTTGTCGCGTGCAACGATACCTACGGGGCGTTGCTGAACCCACAGCTTACAACCATCAGGGAATTTCCAGAGCTGCTGGGCAGCCAGTTGGTTGAACTCGTCCTCAGCCGTATTGCCGAGCCCGAGCTTCCTCCGCGCCAAGTTACGATTCCGACGGAGATCATCAAGCGCGAGTCCTGCGCCTCACTTGCGACCGTCCCCCTGCACACGATTTCAAAGAATTAGCCGGGCTGCAGGGAAACCTTTGCGTTGTGCCGAGCTTGTTCGCCGACAGTTCGCGAGCCGTCCTGAGCAAATCTGACGGTCCAGGCACAAGCCCCGCGAAACGATGTGTGATTCCTGGCAAAGGCAGAAACGATCGTTATCACCGCAACTGGGAACCATAGCGGCTCTGGACGCGGCAGTGCCTCACTCCCTGCAAGGCCGCTTGAGAATTTCTGAATAGCATCGGCGTGGAGGATGTGAAATTGAAGAAAACCCTTACCGCAATTCTGCTCATGATTCTTACGGCAACTTTCTCCCAGGCTGCGGAACACCCCACCGTGTTGCTATGGCCCAACGGCGCGCCCGGCGCCCTGGGGAACGCCCCAGAGGACCAGCCGACTCTCACAATTTACCTTCCTGATCCGGGCAGAGCAGTCCGGACTGGCGTGTTGGTGTGCCCGGGCGGAGGCTACGTCCACCTGGCCATGCAAAAGGAAGGGTTCGACATTGCCGAGTGGCTCAATTCGATGGGAATCGCCGCCTTTGTACTGAAGTACCGCCTGGGGCCTCGCTACCACCACCCGATTGAAATGTGGGACGCCCAGCGGGCCATGCGCTACGTCCGCTACCACGCCAAGGAATACGGCATTGCTCCCGATCGAATCGGCATCTGGGGATTTTCTGCCGGCGGCCACCTGGCTTCAACCGTGGGCACACACTTCGATACTGGCAAAACCGACGCTCAAGACCCGATTGACCGCGTAAGTTGCCGGCCCGACTTTATGGTGCTGTCTTATCCCGTGGTGACCATGCTGGATCCCTACGTCCACCAGGGATCACGGCGGGCACTTCTGGGCGACAACCCCGATCCCAAACTGGTGCGTTATCTTTCGAATGAACTCCAGGTAACACCACAAACGCCGCCCACGTTCCTGTTCTCCACCGACGATGACACCACTG
>JAJXZM010000349.1 GCA_021780055.1 Acidobacteriota bacterium | reverse complement strand
AATGCAGGAGTGGCAGACGAGGAAGTAGATGTTTGAGGCCCTTCAAGATAAGTTTCAGCAGGCGTTTAAGAACCTTCGGGGACACGGAACGCTGACCCCGGAGGCGATTGACGAGGCGTTGCGTGAGGTGCGCATGGCCTTGCTCGAGGCCGACGTTAACTTCAACGTGGTCAAGGCGCTGCTTGAAAGAGTGCGGGTCCGTGCCATGGGCGAGCAGGTTGGCGCGGCGTTTACTCCGGCGCAGGAAGTGGTGCGCATTGTCCGGGACGAACTGGTGGAGATCCTTGGACATGACGCCTCTCTGCTGACCTTTTCAAAAGAATATCCCACAGTGCTGCTGATGGTCGGGCTCCAGGGCTCCGGCAAGACGACCACTTCCGGAAAGCTTGCGCTGTGGCTGAGCAAGAAGAAGAAGCGCCCGCTGCTGGTTTCGTGCGACGTTTACCGCCCGGCGGCACGGGAACAGTTGGCGGTGATTGCCAAATCGATTGGCATACCGTGTTTTGCGGGTGACGGTATCAATTCGCCGGTTGACCTGGCCCTGGCAGCAAAGAAAGACGCTGCCGACCGCGGGCACGACGTCCTGATTGTGGATACGGCCGGCCGGTTGCACATTGACGAACCGTTGATGAAGGAAGTCGCGGACCTGCGCGCAACCTTGCGGCCGAGCGAAGTGCTGCTGGTTGCCGATGGCATGGTCGGCCAGGATGCCGTGAAGAGCGCCCAGGAGTTTCATGAGAGGCTCGGCGCTACGGGCGTGATCCTGACCAAGCTCGACGGCGACGCGCGCGGCGGCGCAGCGCTCAGCATCCGCCACGTGACGGGCCAGCCGATCAAGTTCATCGGAGTTGGTGAAAAGTACGACGCCCTGGACGTTTTTTATCCGGACCGCATTGTCTCGCGCATTCTGGGCATGGGCGACATCCTGTCGCTGATTGAGAAAGCGGAAGAGAAAATTGATAAGCAGAAGGCCCTGGAAGTTCATCAGAAGCTGCAATCAGATTCCTTTACGCTCTCTGATTTTCGCGATCAACTGGCCCAGATGCGCTCGCTGGGGCCGCTTGACCAGATGCTGGGCATGCTGCCGAAAGTTGGCATGCTGAAGAACGTGGGCAAGGTCCAGGTGGATGAGAAGGAATTGATCAGGATCGAGGCGATCATTAACTCCATGACGGAGAAGGAACGCCGCCGCCACGACATCATCAACGGCAAGCGCAGAAAACGGATCGCACGCGGCAGTGGAACCAGCGTCCAGCAGGTGAACCAGGTCCTCAAACAGTATGTTCAGATGCGGAGTATGATGAAGACTATGAGCACGGGCCTGCTAGGTAAACAGTTGAGCCGCTTGAAGATGCCGGCCGGGCTGGACGGGCTGGGTCCTAAAGCATGAGGTTGTAGTTCCAAAAAGTAATGGGTGGTTTGGAACAAAGTTTTGTTATTGTTATTGGATAGAAGGGGATAGCAAAGGCGATTGTCGCCTGGCACCCGCACAATTTGAGTTTTAGGGAGGACGATTGTTAAGAATACGGCTGGCTCGGACAGGAGCTAACAAAAAACCGAGTTACAGAGTTGTTGTGATCGAGCAGGATCGGCCACGTGACGGTGGGTTTGTGGAGATTGTCGGGCATTATAACCCGCGGAGGAATCCTGTAGAGTTGGTGTTGAACCGAGACCGCGTGGATTACTGGCTGGGTAAAGGCGCGCAGCCGTCCGAGACAGTACGGAGCCTTCTTAAGAAGTCGGCAACTGCATAGGTAGAAGCTCCGTCGGTTTCGCCTCACCGTGCTCAGGGTCCACCATTTGGGTTTCCCATGTACGCTTTCTTCAGAGCTAGAGCTAAACTCAGTTCGGCAGGAGGGACCAAGTGGAAATCAAGAATCTCATCGAGGCGATCGCTAAAGCGCTTGTGGATAATCCCGACCAGGTTACTGTCCGGCCGGTGGAAGGAGAGCAGATCACGGTTCTGGAGCTTCGAGTCCATCCCTCAGACCTTGGGAAGGTAATCGGCAAACAGGGAAGAACTGCCCGGTCGATTCGAACGATCCTGGGGGCTGCCGGGATGAAACTCAAGAAGCGTTTCACGCTCGAAATACTGGAGTAGGGTGAGTATCGACGCTTCGGGCAACCAGAAAGACGGGATGCGCGGCTCGGCTTCGCGCCGGCAAACGCAGCGAGAGGCAAGGACAACCCTTGCACACGATGAAATGCAGGGTTTCATTGCCATCGCACAGGTGGTACGCCCGCAGGGACGCAAAGGGGAAGTGTTGGCGGAAATTCTCACCGATTTCCCTTCGCGCTTCCAAGGCCTTCAACGGGCGTTTCTTGATGATCCCGGCAACACTCCCCGGGCTGTAACCGTGGAGCACACCTGGTTGCACAAGGGAAGAGTGGTTCTGAAGTTTGCCGGAATCGGCTCCATTGATGAAGCCGAAACGCTGCGCGGGCGTTACGTCCTGGTTCCCGAGGAAGAGAAGGTCGCACTCGCCGCCCACCAGTATTACCTGTGGGATCTGATAGGGTGCCAGGTAGTAACGGAACGGGACGGGACGAGAAATCCCCTGGGAACCGTGACCGAAATCGAGCGTACTGCCGGCGGAGAGCTGCTGCACGTTTCGGATGGCTCCCGGGAAATTCTGGTTCCCTTTGCCCAGGCGATCTGCAAGGTGATTGACACTGAGGCCGGGCTGATTGTTATCGATCCCCCGGATGACCTTCTCGATCTGAATCGGGAGTAAGGGGCTCCGTCATTGGGCGGATGAATCGTTGGAAGCCCCCAAAGCGATGCAATTTGATGTCGTTACTATTTTCCCGGATTTTTTCGGGAGCATTCTGGCTCACGGAATGCTGAAAAGGGCGGTGGCTGGCGGGCAACTGGCCGTTCGGCTGCACGACCTTCGGGATTTTACGGAAGACCGGCACCGGACAGTGGATGACCGGCCGTTCGGCGGCGGTCCGGGGATGGTTTTTAAGCCCGAGCCGATTTTTCGCGCGGTAGAAGCGATCAGGGCGGAGGCGGCGGATGTTCCGGTAATTCTCTTGTCGCCTCAGGGCCGGTTGCTGCGGCAGCCGGTTGTGGAAGAACTCTCGCAGCACTCGCGCATCGTTCTCATCTGTGGGCGCTACGAGGGCATGGATGAGCGCGTTGCGGAGTCGCTGGCAACCGATGAGCTCTCCATCGGAGATTATGTTTTAAGCGGCGGCGAAATTGCCGCTGCCGTTGTCATGGAATGTGTCACCCGGCTGATTCCGGGTGTGCTCGGCAACGAAGAGTCGATCGTGCAGGACTCGTTCGGCGGAGAAGAGCTTTCCAGAGCGCCATCCGGCCGCCGGTAAACACTGGGCTCGCACATTTGGTGGCCGTCCACGGCGTAAACTCGGGTGGTGTGATTCAGAAAATCCCAGGCTGGCATGTGCAAGGGATTGGCAAGAATTCGATTGATTGCCTGCGCTGTCTCCTGAAACTGAGGATCGCGCGCGTCAGGAAATTGCGGAAAGCCTTCGAGCGGCGCTGGAGGGTCATCGACTAACCAGAAAATAGGCCCCAAATCTCCGTTGGTTGAAACCGACCGCGCGATGCGCCCCCAACCGACGCGCCCGCTCAAAAGCATCCGCTTCTGGCCGGACACCGTGGTTTCATAGCCCGCCGCAATCTTGTTGGCAAGCCCGGGCTTGTCATTGACGCCGGCAACCGCATACATTTTTCCGCCAACCATGACCCACGCTTCAGCCGTCAGCACTCGCCCCGAACGTTCGGGCTTTCGCATTCCGCCCAGGGAAGGGAAGCAAACAAACGGCGGCCGCCACGTCTTCCCATTCGGGGAAATCGAGCAGAGCACCCTCTGTCCGGGGCCATCCTCGCCCCATTCCTGATTGCTCCAGCTTGCAAAGAATGTTCCCTCAAAATGTCCGATTTGCGAGTGATGGCTGTAAACACCCGTCAGTGGGGTTGCATGATAGATGTTGTAAGTCTTGACGTCTGGAAGGATGGGATAGCCAAAGACCGCCTTGCCCTGTTCGGGCCAGGGAACGCCCCAGCGGACGGGGATCGCGTCCGGCTTTGCGCTCGTCTGTCCGTAAACAAGACTTGAGTGGCCGAGGAAACAGCAGGCGAGTAAAATGGCCAAGCCCGCGGAGGGTCCGTACGCAATGAATCTTAGCCGTTTCATCATGCGCCTTCTTGCCTTCCTAAGGTTTTGACAGCCCGACAATATAACTGCTACATCG
>JAJXZM010000135.1 GCA_021780055.1 Acidobacteriota bacterium | reverse complement strand
GGGGGCAGCAATCCTCAAACGGCTCGCAGGAAATCTCATAGGTTCCAACGCGGCGGGCCAGGCGCAGGATCTCCTCCTTGTCGTCGCCGGCCAGCGGCCGGTAGATGGGCACGTCGATGCCCCGGTCGACGGCAGCCAGGTTGTGCAGCGTCTGAGAGGCCACCTGTGAAACGCTGTCGCCCGTGACCAGTCCCAGCCCGCGTTCCACGCGGCAAATTTCCCGGCTGATGCGGGCCATCATGCGGCGGTAGAGAAGCACCCGCAGGTTTTCCGGCGCGCCGGCCACAATCTGCCGCTGCACGGAGTCGAAGGGAACCACGTAAAGGCGGGAGGTAAATTGATAAGGCGTCAGCACGCGAACCATGCGCTCGGCAACCGGGCTCGACGGCCCGCTGGCAGGCGAGGCGCTGCCGAAAAAGTGGACAAAAGAAAGATGGGCGCCCCGCCGCATCATCTTGTAAGCGGCAACACCGGAATCAAAGCCCCCAGAAAGCAGCATCACCAGCCGCCCGCCGGTGGCTGCCGGAAGGCCGCCCGGCCCTTCCGCACGGTCGGCATAGACCAGCACTCGTCCCGGAATCGCTTCCACCTGGCACGTCACTTCGGGCTCGGTCAGGTTCACGCGAACTTCGTTGCCCTTCGCCCGCAATGTGGTCAGGACCTCGCGCCCGATCTCGCGTTCGACTTCCATCGAGTTTGCCTCGAAATCGTGGTCGGCAATCTTGGCGCGCACGGCGAAGCTGCGCGGATTAATCTGTTCCATCACGCGGCAGGCGCAGCGGGCAAGTTCCGGCATTCCCCCGGCAACTTCCCAGGCCAGGCCGATATAGGCAAGGCCAAAAACCCTTTGCAGGCGCTCCACCATCAGAGGCAGCAGACTTTCGTCCGGCACAGGAACCAGCAGGCGGTCCAGCACAATTTGCAGCGGGCACGGCGACAAGTCCTCCAGGCTGCGCTTCACCGCAGCAACCAGGCGGCTCTGGAAGAAACGTTTGTTTCCACCTTTCAGCCAGATTTCATGGTAGTGCAGGATCAGCACGCGTTTTGCGGCGCCTTGCGCGATGTTAATCCCCTGCTCGAGCGAAGCCTGTTCAGACAAACCTGCTTTCCTCCCTCCGGCCTTCGTCGTGCGGAGTCCTGCGCTTCAACGCTTGTTGAGCAGCGGCTTGAAGGGACGGACCTCGCGGGTGGCCGGATTCATCTAGAATATCCGCAATCTCAGGCCGGGGCAAGAAAGCCGGCCGCTTTGCAGAGGCCGGGGCATTGCACGCTGGGCACTGGAATTCGCATGCGAACCAGTGTTCTTCGCGAAATGGCTTTGCGCAGTCGCGCGTCCCTGGCTGATAATCACCAGTGCTTGGAAAATGGGACCGCGTCAGGGCGGCCGGTCCCAGCCTGTTTTCAACACGGGTACTCACAAAAGGAGGCGATATTGTGAGCGAACAAGGCGATCGGCGCGACTTCATCAAGCGCTCGTTGGCCGCAACCGGGGTTGCGTGGGTCGCTTCCGCCTGTCCGGCCTTGTTGAATGCCTCCGAAATACGGGAGGGACTGGACACTTCAAGACTCGAAGGCCTGAAAGACCAGCTTGCCGAACGGCAAACCACAGGACTGCTGATTCGTCGCCATAACCGGACGGTTTACGAATGGTACGCGCCCGGCTGGGGCCCCGAGCGGCCCCACTACATAGCCTCAATGGCAAAATCCCTGGTGGGCGGAATGTCGCTGCTGGTGGCGCTCAATGACGGCCGAATCGGCGCCGACGATCCAGCTTGGAAGTACGTTCCGCAATGGAAGCGCGATCCGCTAAAGTCGCGGATCACCATCCGCCAGTTGGCCACGCACACCTCCGGACTGGAGGACGCCGAGGAGGGCAACAAGCCGCATGCACAATTGACCGGTTGGAAGGGGGACTTCTGGAAGCGAAAGCCAAGTCCCTTCTGGATTGCGATCCACGAGACTCCGGTAATCTACCCGCCCGGAACAAGGTTCGCTTACAGCAATCCGGGCTTTGCGGCGCTGGCTTACGCGATCACTGCCAGCCTGCGTGGCGCGCCCCAGCCGGATATGTACACGTTGCTGAAAGAGCGCGTCATGGACCCGATTGGAATGCCAGGTCGTGATTGGTCGATCGGCTACGACGGGCCCACAGAACTCGATGGTATGAGGGTCTATGCCATCTGGGGCGGTGCATCCTACACGGCGCGCGCCACGGCAGCAGTGGGCCAACTGATGTTGCAGCGAGGCGAGTGGAACGGCCACGAGTTAATCAGCAGAAAGTGGGCTGAGAAGGTTGTGAAGTACGCCGGCATGCCCCTGCCGGACCGCCGTAAGGAGGGACCATTTCTCGGAAGCAGCCTGGGCTGGTACACCAACTTTGACGGCGTCTGGCCGCAGGTTCCGCGCGATTCATTCGTCGGGGCCGGCGCCGGGCACCAGTTGCTGTTTGTAATTCCCAGTCTTGACCTCGTCGCGGTTCGGAATGGGAACGTGCTGGCGCAGGATGCCCCAACTTACTGGGGCGCGCTATTCGATTACTTCACCACACCTCTGATGAAAGCCATCCGTCCCGCAGCGGTCTCCTCCACTGAGGTTCTGAGGCCACCCTACCCTTTCAGCCCTGTCATTCGAAGAGTGACCTTTGCTCCGGCAGCATCGATTGTGTGCAAAGCGTTGGGAAGCGACATTTGGCCGATCACCTGGGCGGATGACGACGCGCAATACGCGGCATACGGCGACGGCTGGGGATTTGCCCCGCGCACCGAAAAGAAACTGAGCCTGGGTTTTGCGCGGGTCAAGGGTACGCCGGAAAATTTCGAGGGAAGTAACATTCGGTCCCAGACTGGCGAGCGGACTGGCGACGGTCCGAAAGGCCCCAAGGCCAGCGGCCTGCTGATGGTGGATGGAATCCTCTACATGTGGGCGCGAAACGCCGGCAATGCACAGCTTGCCTGGTCGGACGATCATGCCACCACGTGGCACTGGGAGTTCCGCCTGGACGAGAGCTTTGGATCTCCCGCATTCCTCCAATTCGGCAGAAATTACGCGGGCGCGCGCGACGCATTTGTCTACATCTATTCGCAGGATGGCCCCAGCGCCTACGAGCCTTCGGACGGTCTGGTCCTGGCGAGAGTCCCCCAAAGCCGGATCCGCCGCCGTGATGCGTATGAATTCTTCTCGCACGTGGACGCCCACGGTGCGCCAGTCTGGACCGCAGATATTGGCCGGCGCGGCCCCGTGTTCGCTTTTCCGGGCCATTGCCAGCGCGTGGGCGCGGTTTACAATCCGTTCTGCATGAGATACCTGCTTTCTCTGGGCTTCGATCAATCGGGCGGCTGGGGAATCTTTGACGCACCGGAGCCCTGGGGCCCCTGGACTACTGCCTTCTTTACTCGAGACTGGGGGCTCGGCAAGACTCACGATTACCGCCTTCCGTCCAAATGGATCAGCGACGGGGGAAAAAGAATGGCCATGGTCTTTTCCGGCAGAAAACACGACGGAATTGAGTACGACGCCTTCTGCGTGCGTCGTCTCGATCTGGATTTTTCTGCGTGAAAAGAGACTGCGGCATTGCGCAAGCCGCGACCGGCAGTGAGTGATCTTTAATGGCGGGGACGACTTCGTGGTATGAGCCTGCAAGCAGGTGTAGTAAGCTTCTCTGCAAAACCGGGGATGCAAGGCAGTCGGCGTCCCGAAAGTGAGTTGATGAAGGTGACACGAATTCACGCTTTGGCAATCGTAGTTCTCACTCTGTGGATTGGATGGACCCTGTTCATGTGGTTTGCTGCTACGCGAAGCTTTGGGACTGTTGACGAAGTTCTCAAATCGCCTCCGGCCCAGTTCAGCACTGACGTCCAGGGCCTGAAGCCGGAACAGACTCGCGAAGTGCTGCGCTATCTCGCATCGGAAATCAACCGTACTTATTTCCAGGCATACGGCTGGGGACAGATCGTTCTGGGTGCAGCGCTGCTTTTGCTGCTGGCGTGGAAGACTCCGCGGAACCATCTGGAACTGGCCGTCGCCGCCCTCTTGCTCTTTATCGTAATCATCCTGACGCTGGGGGTGATGCCGCAGATTATTTCTCTGGGCAGAAACATTGATTTCCTACCGCGCACTCCGCCGCCGCCCGGCTACCAGCGATTCTGGAAGCTGCACATGATGTTTACGGGGCTGGATGGCGCAAAACTGCTGGGCGGAATCTTCCTTCTGGTTCGCTTGATTGCATTTCTTTAA
>JAJXZM010000348.1 GCA_021780055.1 Acidobacteriota bacterium | reverse complement strand
CAGCGACGCAAAAAACGTAAAGACATTCTGGTCCCATCCTTACTGGGCGCCGTTCGTTCAAGACGAATGGAAGTTAACCAACAAACTGACATTGAATCTCGGTGTCCGCTGGGACATGATGCCGGGTGAAGTTGAACGGCATAACCGGGGCAACTATGCGTTCGCCGTGAATGCGGTGAACCCCATTAACTCCGAAGTCAGCGTTCCGGGTTATAGCCAGATTCTCGGGGGCGTCACCTATTTGGGAGTCAACGGCAATCCACGCGCAGTCTATCCGATGCAGATGACCAATATCCAGCCACGCTTTGGCTTTGCCTACGCCCTGGACAGAAACACGGTTATTCGCGGCGGTTTTGGAGAATCGATGAGAAGTCCGCAGAACGCTCCGAATACGGCCGGCTTCAGCGCGAGCACGAGCTACATCGCCAGCAATCCTAACTATCCGAATACCTTTTTCCCCAACCTTGCCAACCAAATCGACAACCCCTATTCGTCGGTTGTCCAGCCCACCGGCTCCTCTCTGGGATTGCTGGAACAACTGGGACAGGGTCCCTGGTTCCTGAATCCGCACTACGCTCTGCCCAGTTTCTGGAACTATTCGATGGGCTTTGAGCGTCAATTGGGTGCCCACGACATGGTGAATGTCTCCTACGTTGGCAGCAGACTCTACAACGGTGACAGCAGTGACAACATTAACCACCAGAGCGCTGCCGCATATGAGTCAATGAATTGCAACCCACAAACGGGAGGCAGAATCGAAAACTGCAGCAATGACAATGTTTCCAATCCATTCAAAGGAATCAACGGATTCCAGGGTTCAAGCGACTACACTTCATCTACCATCAACGCTCTGGTGCTTACCCAGCCATTCCCCGAGTTTGGCGGAATCACCGAGTATCAACTCAACGACTACCACACTTGGTACAACTCGCTACAGGTCACCGCACTGCACAAGTGGAGCAAAGGTTTCACTGTACACGGCACCTGGAACTTTTCGAAGCTGATGGACTCGGGCGGCTGGAGGGATACAACCTACCGCATTCCCTTCCGGCAGATCGACGGCAACGATCACACCCACCGCGTCACGCTTTCCGGCGTCTATCTTCTTCCCGTCGGCCGCGGACGCACCTTCTTGCCCCACATGAACCGAATTTTGGACACGGCCATCGGTGGATGGGAACTTGCTCCCCTTTATATCTTCCAGTCGGGGGCGCCGTGGATTCTTCCCGGCAATCCCAACGAACTCTATCTGCATAACGCCCATGTCGAGCCGCATATTCAGAAAGACAATGGATATATCCGCATGGTAGCAGCTTGTGCTGAACAGTGGTGGGAGTACAAAGGCACCAGCACTTACGTCCTCCGACCGTTGGCGTTTGATTACGATGGCACCTGCCCAAATGGCGCTGATTTCCAACAGGTGCCAAATTATGGGCCGTACCAGAACAACATCTTTACCGGTATCCGCTTGCTCGACAGCCAGCAATTTGATGCCAACCTTTCAAAGAACTATTCACTAGGCAAAGGCTATGAGCTTCAAATGCGCCTTGATGCCTTCAATGTCCTCAACCATCCGCTGTGGACGCAAAACCCAGACGGAAGCACCAACGACACTAGTTTTGGCACGATTGAGAGAGGGGCGTGGGGCCAAAGTAATTTGCCCCGCCAGCTGCAGCTCTCTGCCAAAGTTAGATGGTAACCTTTTGAGTCTTTGAGTCACTCCGCCCCGAGGACGCCATCGTGCATACGACACGACGGCATCTCCTCGGGGCCGTTTTTTGCGTGCCCTCTACAGAACGCTCTTTGGCGCTGTGCGGGGGAATGCGCCGCGAAGACACCTTTGCCAACTCTGGGTTCGACAATATTCTCCATCTCACTCACGACCTTCTGCCCCATAGTGTCTTCTATCCTTTTCTGCGCAACGACGGCGTAACCTCACATTTCAATACCATCGCCAGCATCCTTACTGGAAACTGGCAGCACGTCGATGACTGGGGCCTGACGCCGCCCGAGAGCCCAACGATCTACGAGTATCTGCGCAGGGCGATGGGTCTGCGCCGCGATCGGGCTTGGTTTATCTACAGTAACAAGGCGCTCACCAGCCGCATCGGTTCGAGCACCGTCGCGGGCTATGGACCTGACTACGGTCCCAACGTGATCTTTCCCAAGCAGCTTCTCATCTCCGGCATGTGAGTCACATGGTGATCCGCCAGGTCGCAGTCTCCGATCAGATGAATCTGCCGGAGTTCAAGGGGCCACCTCAAGAAAGAGAATTTTACGTACGCTCTAAGGCCAGCGGAAGGCTCTCTGAGCCTGTGGCGAGTCAAGCCGGAGGGCTGACAGCGCGATAGAGGGTAGACCTCGCGCCCCCGAAGCGAGCAACAATTTCGGTTACCGGTATGTCGGCTGATTTGAGCAGGGCGCGGGTGGTCATGATCTCTTTCGGGGAAAGCTTGGGGGGCTGCCTCCTGAGCGGCCGCGGGCGTAGGTGGCCTTCAGGTCGGCAACGGTCCTTTCGCGGATCAAATTGCGTTCGAACTCGGCCAGGGCGGCGAAGACATGAAAAACCAACCGGCCTGCCGGGAAGACCGTATCGATTCCGGATGGCAGCGATTCGAAGACGACAGAGAGATACCTGGGAACAGAGCAGAATCTGACCGTTGCCGTCAACGACACTCTTGCCTCGATCTGTGAGCTGAAGCGGCTCGCTCGCCGCTCAGCGCTCAGCCCTTTCTACAAAACTTTACGGACGTAATCATTTTCTGCGCCGCTTCTTAGGCGCCAAGGCGCAGTTCCAACTCATCCTGGCACCCTTCAGTCCGTTCATACCAGACAAGGCGGCCTGAAAAACGACTTTTCAGGATCGATGAATTATGTTAACCGTGCATTGGGGTTCCCAAGCAGGGGTTCCCAATGGGAAATGAGCGGAAGCAACTTACAGGATTGAAAAGAGCTTATGCGATTGAAGCACCACACTTTGAATTGTTAAAGTTTTGATTCTAAAGCGACATTTCCAGTTCGGGACCAGGGGGTCGGAGGTTCAAATCCTCTCTCCCCGACCAATTGTATTCAATAGATTATGTCTGTTTCCAGGCGTGTAGAATCGCTGCTTTCTGCCATGTAGCGGCAAAGAAACTCTCCAGAATTTACCTCCCGTCCGTTCAGATATCGGCTTCGGTCGCAAACGCTTGTGTGTCGGCAGAGCCTTCTTTATTCGAATATCTTCAAGTGCGCCAATGACGGTACCGCTCAAAGAGGGCCGCCGGTCATAAAGGCGGGCATATTTCTTCAAAAACGCTCCGGTAGAGCTCAAAATGGCGCATCAAAGGGGATATACGCCGTGCGGGGAACTGCAATACACGGAGTTCAGTACGCACCAGACATGGCGAAAACATCTACCGCAGCACGATGACGTCCGTCGCTTTTACCGCCTTTCGGGTTCTTGTACTGCTGGACCTGCGTAGAAATTGTTCAGTAGAATGGCGTGACGAGGATCACTTGCGCGTAGGTCCACTGGGGAGTGATAATGTGTGTCAAATCACATTTGAAGCCTCTAATTGAACAATTCTGTGACCACGGTCACATACAGCCATGGCCGCAGCTTGATCTTATTCTTATGAACGACACTGAGACGAACCGGTGTACTTCCACTGCATGGGGGCTTGTAAGGAGCTTGCGGGCAGAGGAGTATTCGGGGCATTTAAGATGCAGGGTGCCGTGCAATACCTGGTCCCCACCAATCTACAATCCATGCAAGGAGGAACTATGAAGCACATTGTTCCAGCAGTTTTCGTGTTGCTGATGGCGGCGGTTGCTGCACAGGCAGGAACCATCCACGGCAAAGTTACGGGCGCCAAGGGGCAGTCCGTTGTTTACATCGACGCAATTGCCGGCAAAACCTTCCCCGCGCCTGCACAACATGCGGAGATGAATCAGAAGGGCTTGATGTTCATGCCGCACCTTCTGGTGGTAGTGAAGGGAACCACGGTGGACTTCAAGAACGAGGACAGCGTGGAACACAACGTGTTTTGGCCCTCGATCAGCGGCAACAAGAGCCTTGGCCATAACATGGGCACCTGGCCGCGTGGACAGCAGCGCAGTTTCAAGTTTGACACCACCGGAATTGTGCCACTTTTGTGCAACGTGCATCCGGATATGGCGGGCTACATCGTTGTTTCGCCGACGCCCTATTTCGCAACGACCGACAAGACGGGTGCTTTCACGATCGCGAATGTTCCCAACGGGGCGT
>JAJXZM010000330.1 GCA_021780055.1 Acidobacteriota bacterium | reverse complement strand
TTCGGTGACTCTTACGTCTACGTCATCTTCAAGGACGGCACCGACCTCTACTGGGCGCGCTCGCGCGTGCTTGAATACCTCCAGCAACTGCAAGGTAAACTTCCCGCGGGGGTCAATCCGGTGCTGGGGCCCGACGCCACAGGTGCCGGCTGGGTTTACGAATATGTTCTGCTCGACCACAGTCATAAGCAGAATCTCGCCGACCTTCGCAGCCTTCAGGACTGGTATATCCGCTACCAGCTTGAGACCGTTCCCGGCGTCGCGGAAGTGGCCACAATTGGCGGGTTTGTCCGCCAGTACCAGGTCCGGCTGGATCCGGACAAGCTGCAGGCCTTCAATATTCCGCTTTCAACCGTAATCCAGCGCGTCCGCGAGAGCACCAACGAAGTCGGAGGCCGGTTGCTTGAAATGGGCGGCGCCGAATATATGGTTCGTGGTCTCGGCTATTTCAAGTCACTCGATGACCTCGCCGAAATCCCCGTGGGAACACACAACGGCGTGCCTGTGATGGTGAGCGACCTGGGGACCGTCTCCTTTGGTCCCGACATTCGCCGCGGAGCTGCCGACTGGAACGGCGACGGCGAAACCGTGGGCGGCATTGTGGTGATGCGCTTTGGGCAGAACGCCTTGAACGTGATTAACGGGATCAAGCAGAAAATCTCAGAGATTAAGTCTTCGCTCCCTCCCGGCGTGGAAATTGTGTCTGCATACGACCGCTCCGATCTGATCCACAAGTCCATCGGAACGTTGCAGCGCGACCTGCTGGAAGAAGCCATCATCGTCAGTTTTGTCATTATCATTTTCCTCTTCCACTTTCGGTCTGCGCTCATCCCGATCCTGACTCTGCCCATCGCCGTCATCGCTTCATTTATCCCGATGTATTACTTCCACGTAAGCGCCAACATCATGTCGCTCGGCGGTCTGGCGCTCGCCATAGGAGTGCTGGTTGACGCCGCCATCGTGATGGTGGAGAACGGCTATCGTGTGCTTTCCGAACGCCAGCAGGAGCTCCAGGCAAGTGCAACGCAGCAGGTCCCACCGGCCGTGGACCAGCCGCCGGGATCGGCCGTCGACGAAGCAGGCGATCCCGGGGCAGCAGCCACCCCGCGCGCAATCTTCCGCCGGGAGCGCGGCAAACTGCTGTTGAAAGCCGCCAAGCAGGTTGGGCCGCCCATCTTTTTTTCGCTGGTCATCATTGTTGTTTCGTTCCTTCCCGTCTTTCTGCTGGAAGCCCAGGAAGGCCGCATGTTCCGTCCGCTTGCCTGGACCAAAACTCTGGCTATTGGCTTTTCGTCGGTTCTTGCAATCACTCTTGTTCCCATGCTGATGCTGATCTTTATTCGCGGCCGTTTGAGGCCTGAATCAGCGAACCCCATTTCGCGCTTTACCCAGGCCGTTTATCTTCCTGTCCTGCGCTGGTGTCTGCGTCACCGTGTGATCACTCTGGTTGCCAACCTTCTGTTTTTTGCGCTGACGATTCCTTTGGCGTTCCGCATGGGCAGCCAGTTCATGCCGCCGTTTTATGAAGGCGACGCCTTGTACATGCCGACGGCGTACCCTGGCATCTCAATTACGCAGGCCTCCAGTCTGATGCAGGAACAGGACCGGATCATCAGATCCTTCCCTGAAGTTGAAACCGTCATGGGAACTGTGGGGCGTTCTGACAGCGCAACGGACAACGCACCACTCTCCATGTTTGACACCACCATTGTCCTGAAGCCACGGTCGGAATGGCCTGCGGGCATGACCTACTCGAAACTTGTCCAACAAATGGACACAAAGCTGCAATTCCCTGGCCTCACCAACACCTGGACGATGCCCATCCAAAACCGGTTGGACATGGAGTTGACGGGCATCAAGACTCCTGTGGGCCTGAAAATTCAGGGACCAACCGTCGCGGACATTCAGCAGGCCGGCGAACAGATCGAAAGCCTTTTGTCGGGTTTGCCGGATGTGCGTTCGGTGTTTGCAGAGCGAGTTTCGCAAGGCTTTTATGTGAACGTCCAGGCAAACCGTGCGCAGGCGGCCCGTTACGGTCTGACAGTTGCAGATGTGCAACGCGCTGTGACCTCCGGCATCGGCGGCGAAGACGTCGCGGTCAATATTCAAGGACGCGAGCGTTATCCGGTGAACGTCCGATACAGTCACGATTTCCGCGACAACCTGGACGCGCTCGGACGTGTACTTCTTGCCACGCCAACCGGGGCGCAGGTTCCTATCAATGAGGTCGCAAGCATTTCCTATTCAAAGGGCCCGGCGATGATTCGTGACGAGGATGCACAACTGACCGGATATGTGTACGTGGACCTGAACACAAGCAACTACGGCGGCTTTGTCAACGAGGCTGACGCTGTGCTGCAACAGAAGTTGCACATGGCCCAGGGCACTTCCTACCATTGGTCAGGCGAGTATGAGTTCGAGGTTCGCGCCAAGAAACGGCTTGAACTGATCGTCCCCCTTGTGTTCTTCGTTATTTTCCTGTTGCTGTACATGGTCTTCCGTTCTGCCACCGAAGCCTTTGTGCTGATCATTCCTACGTTCTACGCCCTGACGGGGGGCCTGGTTCTTCAGTGGTTGCTTGGCTACGAGTTCAGTGTCGCGGTCTGGGTGGGTTACATCGCACTGTTTGGTATTGCGATTGAAACCGGCGTCGTGATGGTCGTCTATCTGCACGAAGCGCTCGACAAGCGCCTCACCGCCGCGCGGGTTGCCCACGAAGACATTGAAGCGGCAACAATTGAAGGCGCCGTGATGCGGCTCCGGCCCAAGCTCATGACCGTCAGCGTGGTCCTGGCCAGCCTGATACCAATTCTGTGGGAAACCGGTGTAGGATCAGACATCATGAAGCCCATCGCCGCACCGATTGTCGGTGGCATGGTGACGTCAACAGTCCATGTGTTGCTTCTCGTGCCGGTATTCTTCGCCATGATGAAGGAACGCGCGCTGCGAAAAGGAACTTTGCGTGCCTCACAGAATAAAGAGGAGAAAGCAGACTGACGGAAAACCAAATTACACGGGAGCCCAACCGGCTGCGTGCTTTGCGGACATGGGGTTTCGTCTCCCGCTGCTTGTTCAGTCGCAAGCCCGCAAAGTGCTACAATGGGAGACAATTGCGGGAGAAAACCATGAGGGGCAACCGGCTGTCAATTACGATTTTGGTGATCGCGCTGGCTGCGGGTGCAGCCTGGTTGATTCATCACGAGCTGACGCCGAAGCAGCCGTCGGTTTGTGAAATTTGCGGCCGTGGAATTATGCAGCAAGTGGAATTTCAAATCGAGACGGCCCACGGAACCATCTATGCCTGCTGTCCCGGTTGCGCCATGCGCCACATCATCAACCACCCGGGCGAAGCGCATAAGGAACTGGCCACCGACTTCAGCAGCGGGCGCCTGATTCCGGCCCGCTCGGCCTATTACGACATGGGAGGCGACGTGCAGTATTGCACCCGTCACGATCCGTCAATCCAGCGCGTGCCCGGACAGGGAGTAGAGATGCGCGTCTACGACCGCTGCCTGCCCGTTCTGGTTGCCTTCGCCTCAAAGGACAATGCTGAAGCCTACCAGAAGCAGCACGGCGGCCGCGTCGTCACTTTCGACCAGGCCCTCCAGGACATTCGCACCCAGTAGCGGATTCCTTGCAGTTGCGGTAAGTGATTTCGCCCGGTGATTTCTGAATTCTGAAATTTGAAAGATGAAACTGACACCTGAGCCAGGCACCTTCCTACCACGCGGTCATGGCGTCGGAGAAGAGCTGGGCGAGGTCGGCGGCTTCGGCGGGCCGGGGAGAAAGTTTGGTGACGCGGTGCTGGGGCAACGTGCCTTCCACAAGCGCCGGGATGTCTTCCGACGAGTAACCAAGCTCGCGCAAGCCGTTGGGAACCTTGAGATCATTCATAAACTCGGTGACGCGGTCGGCGAGAATCGTGCCCGCATCTTCCGCGCGCGCGCCGCTGACTTTGGCGCCGAGAATTTCCGCGGCCTTCAGGTGCCGCTCGGGACACGCCTGCGCTGTGAAGCGATAGACTGCCGGCGCGTTCAGGATCACGGAGATTCCGTGCGGCACCATGGGATGGTCCACGGCGTAGCCGCGAGGCCGGAAATCCCGAACCAGTCCCGCCACCGGATACGACATGCCGTGCGGCAGATGCACTCCGGCGTTTCCAAATCCGATGCCGGCGTATGAAGCGGCCAGCAGCATGGAGGCGCGCGCTTCGTCATCGTCCGGGTCGGCCACGGCACGTCTCAGGTAG
>JAJXZM010000048.1 GCA_021780055.1 Acidobacteriota bacterium | reverse complement strand
GTACTTTCCAATCCCGGCCCTTGAAGGGGAAACCAACGACCTGGCGTTGATCGTCGTGGAGGTCACAGATCGCAAGCGTGCCGAGGAAGCACTTCGTCAGAGTGAGGAGCGATTAACCAGCATTCTCGAGTCTCTGCGCGAGGTTGTTTGGTCCGTTACGCCGGATGGGCGCCGGTTCCTCTACCTCAATCCTGCAACGGAAGCCGTCTGCGGCCGCAAAATCAGCGAATTTTTTCAGGACCCCGATTTGTGGCTGAAAATCATTCACCCCGACGACCTTAAGCGGGTCACAGAATCTATCCCTCGTTTGTTTGAGGCCGACGTCGATCAGGAATTCAGAATAGTACGCCCGGACGGCGAGGTCCGGTGGCTGAACAACCGCTTCCGGGCCATCCGCGATTCTGAAGGCAAGGTCATCCGGCTGGACGGCATCAGCATCGACATCACCGACCGCAAGCAGGCAGAACAAAACCTCAAGCTGTATAAGGAAATCTTTGTCCGGTCCAACGAAGCGGTGGCCATCGTTGACCCGGATTTTCGCTTCCTGGAACAGAACGAGGCGCACCGCAAGCTACTTGGGTATTCCGATGAAGAAATCCGCAAGTTATCACCGGCTGCATTGATGGGTGAGGAGGCTTTCCAGAACTCTTGCAAACAGCTTGCAAATGCGCCCTCATTTCGAAGCGAAACCATGCTTCGAACGCAGTCAGGAAGGCCCCTGGACGCCGAGATATCTGCATACAGTGTCTTAAACAACTCCGGTGATATGCTCTGTCTGGTCTGCATGCTACGCGACATTACCGAGCGCAAGCGTGCAGAAATCGAACTGCAGATGGCCAGAGACGCTGCTGAAGCGGCCAATCGGGCAAAGGGCGAATTCCTGGCCAACATGAGCCACGAAATAAGGACTCCGCTGAATGGCATCCTGGGCATGACCGAACTTGCCCTGAACACCATGCTTACTGAGGAACAGCGCGAATACCTTTCCCTTGTAAAGAGCTCCGGCGAGGCACTGCTGACCGTTATCAATGACATCCTTGACTTTTCAAAGATCGAGGCCGGGCGACTGGACATTAATCTTATTGATTTCGACCTGCGAGATTCACTCGGAGATACGCTCAAGACCCTCTCGCTGCGCGCCTATGAAAAAGGCCTGGAACTGGCCCTTCACGTAGCGCGCGACGTCCCCGACAAGGTGGAAGGCGACCCAACGCGGCTGCGGCAGATAGTCGTCAACCTGGTGGGCAACGCCATCAAGTTCACGGACAAGGGAGAAGTGGTCCTGCACGTTACGTTGGAATCCCGGGCGGAACAGGAAATCGTGGTCCATTTCACCGTGACCGACACAGGCATCGGGATCCCCGACGACAAGCAGCATCTGATTTTTGCGCCCTTCACCCAGGCCGACAGTTCTGCCACGCGGCGGTACGGGGGCACAGGGCTCGGCCTTGCCATCTCCCTGCAACTGGTTGAGATGATGGGAGGCCAACTGTGGGTGGAAAGTAAAGTTGGAGAAGGCAGCAGCTTTCATTTTACAGTCTGCTTCCACTCGGCCAACCCGGAGGGCAAGCACGCAGTTCCATCGGAGAAGATCAATCTTAAAGGAATGCCGGCGCTTGTGATTGATGACAATGCCACGACCCGGCGCCTGGTTGAAGAGATCCTGTCCAACTGGGGGATGAAGCCGGCAATGGCCGACGGAGGCTGGACGGGATTGGCGGCCATGCAACGAGCAAAGGAATCCGGAAAACCATTCCCGCTGGTTCTTCTTGATTCTTTAATGCCAGACATGGACGGGTTCACTCTTGCCGAGCGCGTCAAGGAGGACCCTGGCCTTTCGGGGGCCACCATCATGATGCTGACCTCCGGGGGGCGCCGGGGCGACGCCACCCGGTGCCGTAAGCTGGGAATCGCGGCGTATCTTCAAAAACCCGTTAAGGAACGTGACCTGCTCCAGGCCGTCATGCTGGCGCTATCGCCGGAACGGAACCGCACCAAGGACGCCGAGCTCATCACCCGGCACACACTCCGTCAGGCGCAGCACAATCTCCGCGTCCTGCTGGCGGAAGACGACCTGGTCAACCGCCAACTGGCCGAACGCCTTTTAAGAAAGGCCGGCCACGAGGTCACGGCCGTTCCAGATGGGAGTAAAGCCGTGCAGGCCGTACAGGAATCAGGGCTGGACGGTTTCGACGTCGTGCTGATGGATGTCAAGATGCCGGAGATGGACGGCCTGCAAGCAACGGCAGCCGTCCGGGCGATGGAGACAGGAACGGCCCACAGGCTCCCCATTATCGCCATGACGGCGTATGCCATGAAAGGCGACCAGGAGAGATTTCTAAAAGCAGGTATGGACGGATACATTTCCAAGCCCATCGCTGTCCATGCACTGGTCGGACTGGTCGAACAAATCGTTCTGGCCAGTCCCCGACCCGTTAACACTCAGCATCCCAAATCCACGCCCCCCGAGATTATCAACATGAAACGAGGGCTTGAAGCCGTTGATGGAGATTCAGAGATCTTCCACGACCTGCTCCGGCTGTTTGCCCGTGAAACGCCCTCCACGCTCGATAAGCTGGGTGAAGCCGTCAGGCAGAAAGACGCAGCAGCCATCGAGATGGTCGCTCACACCCTGAAGGGATCCGTCAGCAACTTTGGCGCTGAAGGCGCGGTCAGGGCCACATCGAATCTGGAGATGTTGGCCGGCCAGGGAAACCTGGAACACGCCGATGAAGCCTTCCAAGCCGTTGAACAGGAAATACGCCGTGTGTTGGAGGCCATTGAAAAACAGGAGAGTGAAATCGCCGGATGAACGTCCTGATTGCCGATGACGAACCCGTCAACCGCCGCCTGCTGGAAATCCTCCTGAAGAAATGGGGGTACAGCGTTACAGTGGCATCGGACGGCAACGAGGCATGGCAGGCATTGCAAAGCGACGCCGGGCACAGAATCGCCCTCCTCGACTGGATGATGCCCGGGATGGACGGTATTCAGCTCTGCCGCAAGATCCGGAAGGATGAAAGCCGGCCGCCCGTGTACGTGATTCTCCTCACCGCAAGGCAGGCCACTGAAGATGCAAACGGTCGTTTTGAGTCCGTCGCCGACGACTATCTTCCCAAACCTTATGCCGCCCACGAACTGAAAGCCCGGCTGCGCGCCGCAAGCCGCATCATTGAACTGGAAGACCAACTCCAGGCTGCGCGTGATGCCATCAAGGTTGAAACCACTCACGATACGTTGACAGGACTCTGGAACCGGTCTGCCATCATGGAAATTCTCCACCGCGAACTTCACCGAGCCAACCGGCAGAACCTCACACTTGCCGTAATGATTGTGGATATCAAGGGGCTCAATGAAATCAACCGTCAGCATGGCCACATGGCCGGTGACACGGCCCTGCGCGAGGCGGCTCGAAGAATCCGCACCACGGTCCGCATCTATGATTCGGTTGGTCGTTATGCCGGGGGGCAGTTTGTCATCATCTCACCGGCTTGCGACGGCGCCGGTGCTTCAAGCCTGGCTCAAAGAATCCGATCAAAGCTATGCGACGACCTCATCCGGTCTTTCGCAGGTGACTTTGCTATCAGCGTCAGCCTTGGAATTGCCGTTGGCGGGGAAAATATCCAGGCCACGGATATTATTTCGGCGGCAGAATCGGCACTGTCCGAGGCCAAGAAGACCGGGCACGCCAGCATTGAACCCGCTTTGACATAAACCTCACGCACTGCCCATCCCCATGTTTCCCGAATTACCCGCCGGAATACTTGAGCAGGCCACCCCGTTTGGTTATGCCATTCATAAACTGATTTAATTTGTCGCAAACAGCTGCTCTCCTATAATCTCAGTTCATGCCGTCTGCACCACACAAATCGTCGCTGCAAGATTTCTGCTTAAATGAATTTGACCGCATCAGGGCTGAGTATGAAGCCTCCGGTGACGGGCGGCCCGTAATCCTCGCTCGTGCTCAAGCCGTGGACCGCGTAATCCGGGAACTCTATGAGACCCATATTGCCCGGCGGGCGGGAACGGCCGACCTGTGCATCGTCGCGCTGGGCGGGTATGGGCGGCAGGAACTGTTTCCTCATTCCGACATCGATCTCCTGTTTGTTTCCAGCAGAGGTCCGACGCTGGCCGAGTATCGTGAACCCATCGGGCAGATTGTCCGCTCGCTGTGGGACCTGCGGCTGCGGGCATCCCAGACCTGCCGGACCCTGGATGACTGCAGCGTTCTCCACAGGGACAACCTGGAATTTAACGTTGCGCT
>JAJXZM010000137.1 GCA_021780055.1 Acidobacteriota bacterium | reverse complement strand
CTAATTCTCAACTGTGAAGGGTCCCGGTAAGAGTTAACCGTCTGCCCGAGGAGTTGAATCTCGGTAAAGCCCTCATTAACCAAACGCAGAGCTTCAGCCAGAATCTTGTCGGCGGGACGACTGCGCTCCGGTCCCCGCGTCATCGGCACCACGCAATAACTGCACGCCTTGTCGCACCCTTCGATGATAGTGATGTAAGCGCGAAAACGATTGTCGCGCCTCGTCATCTCCGTCTCAAAACAGTCTTCCGTGTCAAGGCCGAGCCCGGTAACGCGCTTGTGACCAGCTTCCAGTTCTTCCAGCAGCTCCGGCAGTTTCGGGTAACTCGCAGAGCCGCACACCAGGCTTACGTGCGGAGCACGCTCGAAAATGTTTTCCGCTTCCTGTTGCGCAACGCAACCCAGCACGCCGAACACTTTGCGTTCACCACCTTGGCGCTTGTTAAAAGTTCCAAGGCGGGAGAAAACTTTCTGCGCAGCCTTCTCGCGGATGCTGCAGGTATTGTAAAAAATGATTTCGGCGTCCTCGGGGGTAGGGACCGGCCGGTAGCCTCGCGCCATCAGGACACCAGCCACCTTCTCTGAATCGTGAACGTTCATCTGGCAGCCAAAGGTTTCAATGTAGAAAGGCTTGCCCTCGGCCTCGTAACCGGCAGCAGGGTCAGGTTGCGCCTTCGCGCATCCAACGCGGTCCACGGCACCGTAAAGGATTGGAAAAGGTTCACGACTCATCAGGAAAAAGTTTCGCCTCGCTCCGATCAGTATATCTTGGGACAGTTGCCTTTGGGTAGCAGCGAAGTTCCCCACCACGCTTTTTATTCTGCCATGAGACTTGGCACAGATTCCAAGTTTAAGCCGAGGCATGTTTCAGCATCGTGGCCGCGTGCTTCAATACGGCGTCGGTCACTTGGGATCCGGAAAGCATTCGTGCCAGTTCGCGCGCGCGTTCCTTTTCTCCGTCCAACCGTGTGACGCGGGTGTGCGAGCGGCCGTTGCGCTCAAACTTCTCCACATAGTAATGGTGATCGGCAAAACAGGCGATCTGAGCAAGGTGAGTGACGCAAATCACCTGGGACGCCTGCGCCAGCCTCTTCAGCCGTTGCCCCACGCTTTCTGCAACTCGGCCGCCGATGCCGGTATCGACCTCATCAAAAATAAATGTGGGATTGGGCCTATTCTTGCCATTCGCCCCTGTGTGAAGCCGCTCACTTCCCAATACTGTCTTGAGCGCCAGCATGATCCGTGAAAGCTCACCGCCCGAAGCGATCCTTCCCAACGGGCGCAGGTCCTCGCCGGGATTCGGTGAAATCTGAAACTCGAGGGAGTCCACTCCTTTCGGCCCGCCAGCAGACGGCCCCTCAGCCGGCAGCATTTCAAACCGCACGGCAAACCGCGTCTTCTCCATGCTGAGTTCGGCGAGTTCTCTTCTGGCCAGTTTCTCCAGCCGTTCCGCCGCCTTCCGCCGCTTCTCGGAAAGCTGAAGGGCCGCGTTCCGGTATTTTGCGGCGGCCGCCTTCAGGTCGCGGGTCAGTTCAGTGCGGCGCTCATCAGAATGCTCAAGGCCTAAGAGTTGTTGCCGGACCGTTTCTCGATAACGAATGGCCTCCTCGATCGTCTTCCCGTATTTCCTCTTGATCCGATCAAGCAGCGCCAGCCGGTCTTCAACTTCCTCAAGGCGGCGCGGGCTTGCATCCAAATTCTTCACGTAGTCGCGAAGGGTCAGGGCGACGTCCTCCAACTGGGTTTTCGTTTCACGAAGCGCGGCAACCTGAGAATCCATCGATGAGTCAAAAGCGAGCAACTCATCGAGCGCGCGTGCCGCCACAGAGACCCTTTCGCAGGCGGAACTCTCTGCCTCGTAAAGTGCGTCGTAGGCCGTCGAAACAGCCGACTGTATCTTTTCACGATGCGCCAGAATGTGCTTCTCTTCCTCCACCCTGGAGTCTTCGCCCGGCTCCAGTTCCGCCTGCTCCAGTTCCTTCAACTGAAAGCTGAGCAGGTCAATGGTCCGCAGACGGTCCTGCTCATTCTGATTGAGGCCTTCAAGCTCCGTTTCAATCTGCCTGCGCTGCTCATAGAGTTGCGCCACCTGCCGGCATAGCTCATCCTCGCCCATAAAACGGTCAAGCAATTCGAGCTGCGCGTCGGGGGAAAATAGAGTGATCTGCTCATTCTGCCCATGGACTTCCACCAGCAGATCTGCAAGCGCACTGACTGCATTGAGCGTTACCGGTTGATCATTCACCAGCAACCGGCTGCGGCCGTTGGAATGGATCACTCGCCGCAGGATGATTTCAGCTTCGTCCGTTTCTTCCAGGCCCAATTCTTCCAGCCAGCGTGTCAAGGCAAGGTGCATCGGCGACCGGAAAACAGCGGTGACGGTCGACCTCTCGCATCCCGTCCGTATGACGTCGGCCGTGGCCCTGCCGCCAAGGGCAAGACCCAGTGCGTCAACCACGATGGACTTTCCTGATCCCGTCTCACCGGAAAGGAGGTTCAGGCCGCGGTGAAATTCCACGGTAAGGTCATCGATTACAGCGTAGTTCTGAATATGAATTTCGTGGAGCATAAAATATCGTACGAAAACTTAGCACGGCCCCCGGTGCTCCCTTGACCTCCGCAACGGGGGATAGGCCGATGATACTCCGGATTGTCCGGATAGAAAACATGCAGAAAGGCCTGCCGCAACACGGTTGACTTCAGCCAGGGGAAAACTGGGTGATTGACGGGATTTGTCACGCTATGCTAGGTTCGAGAAATGAGTGTGTTGCACGATTCACGGCATCGAAGGAGGTCGATTGGCTGCAGCCCTTCTCGTATTTTTTCAGGGTGATATCTGGCAATATCTGGCAAGCACGGGTCTTGTTGCGCGTATCGTTCTGCTGATCCTTCTTTTCTTCTCGGTTTTATCCTGGGCCATCATATTCCACAAGTATCGGCTTTTTAAACGCGCGCTCCGCGATTCCGCTGAGTTCCTGCAGATCTTTCGTCAGAGCAAGAAGCTCTCTGAGATTCGGTCCTCATGCTCAATGCTCCGCGGCAGCCCGCTGCCGGAAATTTTCCAGGCGGGATACCGGGAAATTGAAAGCCAGGCAAGCGCGGGGGAGAACCCTGCTAAGCCCGTCATCCGCAGCCTTGATTCCGTGCGCCGTTCTTTGCAAATCGGATCGACAACAGAGCTTACACGGCTGGAAAGTTGGATGCCGTGGCTGGCGACAACGGCTGCCGCGACTCCATTTATCGGCTTGTTCGGAACTGTGTGGGGAATCATGGACGCATTTCACGGTCTCGGAACCGCTGGTGCAGCAAGCCTCCGGAGTGTTGCTCCGGGTATTTCCGAAGCGCTGATCACTACGGCTGCGGGGTTGTTTGCGGCCATTCCGGCGCTGATTGCCTACAACCAATTCGTCCACCGCCTGAAGACGTTCGGCACAATGCTCGACGACTTTGCGATGGAATTCCTCAACATGACAGAGCGTTACTTTACATAGAAACCGGTATTCAACCGGCAACGCTGGCAACGCGCTTTCAGCATTGCCTAAAGCGGGCGCGGGGCCCCAACAGAATCAAAAGCGAGGTCACACATGGCCTTTATCACCCCTAAAGGAACAACACAGACTTCGATGGCCGACATCAACATCACTCCCTTTGTGGACGTGATGCTGGTGCTGCTGGTGATCTTCATGGTTACAGCCCCTTTGCTGGAATCGGGCATCGAAGTTGACCTGCCGAAGACCCGAACGGTGAAAGTAATTTCCCAAGAACGCGTAGTGGTGACCATCGATAAGCGGCAGACTATTTACGTCGGGAATAATCCTGTGAACATTCACCGCCTCGGCGGCATCGTCCTCAATCAAACGAAGGGTTCTGAGAACGCCCCCGTTTATATCCGTTGCGACAGGAGCGTGCCGTATGGGGCGTGGGCAGAGGTTCTTGACGCGCTGAAACAGGCGAAGATAACAAACATCAACGTTGTCACCGAGCCCCTGGACACCAAGGGCTCAACCTAAATTCCACGCGGGCGATTCATGGAAAACTGTTAAGACATGGGTGCTGCAACATTCCCCACATCCGACTATCGTGACAGCCTTCGGGGCTCGCTGATGGCGTCGATCATTTTTCACGTGGCCCTGACGGTCTTTGGTGTTGCGTACGTAATGTGGGGGACAAAACTCGGCAAAGGGTGGGGACAGGCCGTGAATACGGGAAGCGCCATCCACGTAAACGCTGTGGCTTCCCTGCCCGGTGTTCCGCTGCCGCAACCCGCGATCACTAC
>JAJXZM010000396.1 GCA_021780055.1 Acidobacteriota bacterium | reverse complement strand
GTAATTGCCAACAGACCCGCCAAAAAGTATTTCATGCTGGTTTCCTCTCAACAGCCGTTCTCGAATAAGATGCCCCGCGCGGCCACGCGCGCACAGGCGGACCCTGCACTGTCCATTCTGCCATAAACGCTGGAAACGTCTACCTGAACTTTGTACCTTGCAGACGACATGTGCGCAGGCGCGGACACAAAACTTGATTGCCGGCCGGGCGTCAATCACACCTGAGAGTACGGGGCAGGTGACAGGAAATAGTTCGTGATGTTGACCACATTCGGCCCGGAGGAAAACTTGGGCGATGACGTCAGCTGCTTCCATTGCGGATCAGAGCCGAAAGCCGCCCATGCCTTTTCGCGCTCTTCCATGCTGCCGATTGACAGCATGTAAGTAAGGTTCGGCATCCGCTCTCCAATCAGCTTCTCACCAAAGAAGACGGGATGAAAGCCGCTGCGGATAAAGATGCCCACTTCGCCGCTGCAGAACATCTCCACCTTGTTCCGATTGTATTTCCTGCTGGAGCTCTCGTAGGTGCGGAGTTCAAAGATGCGCTTCCCTTTGGGCGGCGCGGCGATTCGCGGGTGGCAGTCAAATGCCTTCATCAACGAACTTTCATAACGCACGTACACCGGATCGCTTGCCGGGGCGTTCAGAAATTCGGCGCCGGCCTTCACATATTCGTCGTCAGCCCACAGGCGGTCTTCCAGAGTCGCAACCGACTCCGGCGACGGGTGCGGCAGCAGAACATAAAGGGACGGGCTGATGGGCCCCACCAGCGTGTTGAAAACTCCAACAGGATTGATGCCCAGCCGGTTCAGCGCCGGAATAGCCGCGTCGCGCAGGTAGTCATGCATCAGCTTCGCCTTGGGACCATTGGTAAGCTGATAGAACCTGAGTTCGTAGTAGTCACGCGCCGCCGACTTGGTTTCCTGTGCGCTGCCTGCGCTTCCGGAAGCCAGCGCTGCCGACGCCGCAAGGGATGATGCCAGAAAGTCACGCCGTTTCATGAACAACCTCCATAGGATATCGAAATTCCGTGATAGCTTGATTTGCTTGAACTCAATTTTCTGGGCGAGGGGGCGGGCCGATGCTAGCCTCGATAACTAAGCCTACTTACGGCCGCGCCACGACGCCAGCGCCGACCGCCCGCGCGGTGCCCGTTTTCGCACCACCCGCCTGTCACACCTGCGAATATTCCGCCGGGCGCAGCAGGACGTTCGTAATGTTCGAAACGATTTCGTCGTCCGAATATCCTGGCGTCGAGCGCAATTTTATCCAATCCGGATCGGCGCCGAACGCGGCCCAATGTTTATTGCGCTCTTCCAGGCTGGCCGAGGCCAGCATGTAGGTCAAATTCGGGCAGCGCTGCCCAATCAGTTTTTCTCCAAAGAACACTGGATGGAAGCCGACTTTCTTAAAGATATCGATTTCGCCGGTGTTAAACATTTTGATTTTGGTCAGGTTGGCGTTCTTGGTAGCGTTCTCGTAGGTGCGCAGTTCAAACACGCGAGGTCCCGCCGGCGGAGGCGTAATCCGCGGGTGGGTTGCGAATGCCACCATCAACTGGCTCTCGATGCGCACATATGCAGGGTTTGCGGCGGGCGCGTTCAGGAAAGCCTCGCCGCGCTCCTGGTATTCCTTGTCGGCGCGCACGCGCTCCCACGCCGTCAGCACGGAGTCGGCCGACGGGTACGGAATCAGCGCGTAGAGCGAAGGGCTTTCCGGCCCCACCAGCATTTCAAACACGCCCACCGGCTTGATGCCCGCGCGGTTCAGCGCCGGAATGGCGGCGTCGTGAAGGTAGTCGCTGGTCAGCTTCACGCCCGGCCCGCGATGGAGCTGGTAATTTCGCAGCTCATAGAACTCACGCGCCCGCGTGCCCGCTTCCGATGCGCCGCCTCCGCCAGCCGGTTCTCCATGAGCCATTCCGGCCGACGCCGAAGCCGCCAGCGATGATGCCAGAAATTCCCGCCTCTTCATCACACGCCTCCCTGATCGATTGAATCTTGGCCCACTCCCGGTTTCTCGTGGCCCCGTTATTGTATTTCATTCCGTCAAGCCTCGGGTAGCTCAGAGTCTGTGCCTTTCAGACTTTGCGGCTTTTGACCTTAGCCGGCGCAAATGGCCACCGCTTGCGCATGGGCCGCTTTGTAGCCTTTGTAATTTCTCGTGCGGCCATCAACACGGCGCGGGAGGTCAGTGTTTGGTATTGCATATCCTTAAGTTCTCCGATTCAATCCTGATTCCGAAGAGATTTGAGAGCGGGCTGCCTTACAGTGAGCCTGCAATGCGATGGAAGACGTTGTTGATGGTATAGGTGACTCCCATCCGCAGGACGAATGGGTCGCTGACGGCAGAAAGTCCGAACTCCGGTTCCAGGCGAAAGGTCCAATGGGGCGAAAGCGCGAAGGTGAACAGAGGGCCCAGGTACTGCTGCTCCCGGGGCCAGTAAAAGCCGAATTGACTGACATCCCCCAACCCGCCGGCCATTTCCAGCCCGTAGCCGAGACGTTGCAGGGAGAGGGCAGGCGGAGCTGCCATGGTCGTCATTTTCATCCGGCCGCCCATGCCGTTCATGCCGGTCCACGCCGGCTGCCGGGAAACTCCCCAGACGTAGCCGAAATCGTTGTTGTAATTCTGAAGGTCGGTTTCTGAGATGAAGTTGAAGGTTGCATCGTACCGGCCCCAGTCGTGATAGGCAATGACCCGCTGTTCAAAAGTGTGCGCCGGAGTGCGCCGTGCCACATTCAGCGGAATTGTGAGGTCCGAGGTGCCGAAGCCGCTGATTTCCATCTTGTACAGCGCCGCCTGGTTGACATCCTCATACTCACCGTAGAGAGTCAGGTTCAGCAGACGATCGTGGGAGAAGAGCTTGAAATAGGTGTTGAATCGCACGCCACCGAAGGTTGCAGGCAGGCCGCCGATTTTCTGGCCTTCGGCCATGAAGCCCGCCGTCCAGCGGTTGGTGATGCCGTATTCCGCCATGCCCATGTAAGTAAGATAATTCGGTCCGATGTGCGCCAACTGGTAATCGGGTAGCAGCATCAGCATCATGCTGCCTTTCGGCACCGGAGTGTTGATGGCAGTGAAGTAAGGATCCATCTGCTGCGCGTGCAACGGTTTCTCACCGATAAAAGCAAACACCAGAATGGCAATAGCGGCCGATTGTTTCAAAGACACACGCGCTGCTTTCTCCCTCAGGAATCTAAAGAAAAAGACGTGCTGGTGACCTTCCAGGTTAGGCGCTCCCCTTCGATAACTGTCACTCATTTCCTGACTCCTTTTTCTGCCGATCCCGCATTGGATGGCTCAGCTCCGTGGTCCATTCCCTGCATCGGGGCGGCCGATTTCTTCATTTCGTTGAGATAGGTGACCAGCGTCCAGATTTGGTCGTCACTCAACTCGCCGCTCCACCCCGGCATGCCCGTCCACCGGACGCCGTGCTTGATGACATAGTAATTCTCGAATTCCTCCATGTCCGTTGGCTTCTTTGGAAATTGGGGGGCCGGCGGGTAGATGCGGACCCGCCATGCGGTTTCCGACTTATCCATTGCCCCGTGGCATTTGGCACAGTATGTCCCGTAGAGATTTGCTCCCTCACTCAGCGCCGATGCCGTCGGCTGGATGGGATCTTTCGATTTGGGAGCGTAGCGGTCGAGCGCCGCATCCAAGGCCTCCATCGCGCGATTTTTCTCGAACGAGGAAGTCGGGATGTCCGCACGAGGATCCACATACCCTTGCTCCACATACATGAGGACGCCCATCCCCATAGCGAACGCGGCGACGATCGCGAGTGCGAGCCCCGTCGCCATTCCTAAGACAAATTTCTTCATGTCAGTCTCCTCCTCTCTTCACTTCTGGATTGATTTACGCCCCGCTGCGTCCCTGCCGAGCCGTATTATGTTCGTCAGCCACCTGAAGAAACAGGGATATTGGAGGCTGGGCCGCGAGCGCGTAGGGCAAGTCCAGCGCAGACACGGGCTGGCCTCGTTCCTGTTTTTTTCCGTTTAGGTGCGGGCCCGCGCTATGCGCCTGGAGCAGGCGTGGCTTTACCCATTGCGCGTAAGCCCATAGGAAGGAATGGCGCTAGATGCGAAGCAGTGATTCTTTTTGACAGATCGTCCGCCCTGTGCTGACGCCGGGAGGCGAATGCGAGGAAGTATCGGGAGAAGTATCAGGCGCGTAGGTAGCAGGGACTATGGATGCGGTTGGGAAGACCCCGGCAGTCAGACTTTGAAAGTCGACAGGGACTTGATTACCCGCCGGCACAAAAAAAACAGAT
>JAJXZM010000415.1 GCA_021780055.1 Acidobacteriota bacterium | reverse complement strand
ATCCACGAACCCGGATGCTCGTTCCACGCCTCAAGGATCTTGCCCGTGGACACGTGGATCAAAAGCATCAACGGCGTGTAGATGGCGACAAGAAGCGCAAGAATCTTCATGGCAGGCCGGTCTTGCAAATCGAGAATGTCGAAGTCACAACAAACGACCCTCCAGCATTATCGGTTCCTGCCAACGCGGCGCGGCTGACGCTCGCTGAAGAATGCGTTCAGCACAGCCACAAGATGATTCAGGTCCGCGTGGTCGGCAGCGGCCGCCTCCGCAAGGCTTAAAGAGCGGGGCGCGTCCTTCGTTGCAGAGAGTGTCTTCAGTCCTGCACGGATCAGCACAGGTCTCGTTTTGGGAAAACTGGTGATGTACCAGTACAGAGGCAACTCCGTGCTGATGTCGTGTGCCGCAAACCAGGCCGGCAGCGGCTGCGCGAGCGTCAATGCCATGTTGATCACGAAGGCGAGAACGCCAGCGAATTCAAGATACGCCGAAACGGGCAGCAGGTTCCAGGCGCTTCCGCCCATGGAATAAGCAATGGCTTCGCTCGACACCCGCAAGAGGCAGCCGATGCTCAAGAGCCAAAGGCTTGCTGCCATCCATCGGGTGCTGTAGAGTTCTCGGCCATTGAGGAATGAAGGGAGCATTCGAGACCCGACCGCAAGAATCAATATGGCGATAAATCCCACAGTGACCGCGTGGCGGGATGCGCCGCCGAGGCCGACAGCGCTTGGCACGAGATCCGCAGCAACTCCCAACGCCGCCGCAACGACAAGCCAAGCATAGGCAAGACGAATAAAAGCTGGATAATGCCGGTAAGCCCCGACGACCTTTGCAGGGCGTGACGGCTTATGGAAAATGCGCAAAGCCCAGATCGCGTAAATCGAAAGCGTCAGGATCAGCAGGTCGGCCAAAAAGTACTGGCGTGCTAGGGCCAGTGCAAGAAGGGCAACAATGCCTATGCCAAACTTGCCTGCCGCCTGATGATCAGGAGGTTTGAGCCCCAGAAAAATCGTCACGAATCTTGTGCTGAAGCCCCACGCCATCACCACTACAAATCCCCATACCATCAGGATCAGGAATGTGCGGTCCCACTCCGGAGGAAACACCGGCGAGCGGCCGTCGAGCGCAAGCCAGATGGAAAGCCCCAGATTCAGAAGAAGTGCTACCCCTAAAGATACAAACCCCCAAATGCCGAGCCATGAGCCCAAGTCTCCGGGCTTTTTCTCTTTCTTCGCTGCGCTGTTGAAAACCAGAACCCTCTGGGTCAGAGCATAAGCCGCCAATTCCAGAACGGCAGACAGTGGCAGGCCAAAGCGCCATTCCGTTCCTTCAATGCCAACCCACCAGCGCAGCGCAACACCGGCCGTCCACAATCCCCAGATGCTCCAGACCGCCCCAAAGGATTTCAATGGGCGCCCCCGAAATTTAGGAAGGATGTAGAGTGAAATGCCGAGGATGAAACTGCCCACCCAGCCGAATAACTGAGCATGACCGTGCGCCTGAATCCAGGCCGTGCTGGCGGCTGTGCCGGCATGATGTGCTGAGATTTCAAGTAAATTCCAAACGCCGAGGAAAGTACCCGGAAGAGCCAGGAAGAATATCCCGGAGAGAATAAAAGCCGCAAGCGCCCTGGCAGCTTTTCTTTCCCAAGCAGGGTCGGCGTAATCCGGCCGCGCCTCGGCGTCGCGCTCGTAGGCGCGAATCCACTCTTTTGGCAACCGGACTTTATCAGTGACTGTAGTGTCCATCAATAAATACCCCCAAGTACGCAGGTTTCGTTGACCTGTACCATCATTAAATCGAAACTGGCGCTTCGCTTCCATGACTTTAGTCATAGGCTGGCCCGCGTGGTGCTCCCTGCAGTTGCTTCACTGAACTGGGTCACGAATGATGAGACCTCTGCCCTTAGGCTAAGCAGCGCGCGTATCATTTACCAACAGAATAAAGCTTCGTCGAACTGACTCTGGTTAAAACGCACTGAGGCAGAGTCGCCACGCCTCGCTGGCGGCGAAAGAATAAGGGATTTCGTGCGCCTCGATAGCAAAAGTGGAGCCCGCAACATCGGTTGAATCACAGTGACAAGCACCTGGCCCGTCCGCATTGCGACAAAAAGCCTGCCGGGTTGATGCCGAAAATAAGACAAAGATCACCAAACAAAGTGACCTGTATCACAGCCGTCTGTGAAGCTGAGCGATAGCTTGCGTCTTGGATGGATCTCGTGGCGAGGGAACCTCTGCGCCTTATCAGGCGGCGGATCCTCAATCTTACCCCGCAGGTTTGGCGGAAGCCGGACGGAAGGGATGAGCGCTCATGACTGAACCCGACGTTGAACGGTTGCCCGAACAGGCTTCAATTTGGAAACCGATGGCTGTTGTCCTTTTAATTCTGCGGATTGCTATCGGATGGCAATTCCTTTACGAGGGGCTTGCCAAACTGCTGATGCCGGACTGGACATCGGCCCCCTATCTACTGCTGTCGCGCGGGTTCTTCCAGAACTTTTTCCATTGGCTGGGATCAAGTTCCAACCTGGTGCGTGCGGTTGACTTTCTGAATACTTGGGGGCTGATATTAATTGGAGCGGCGCTGATTCTCGGCTGCATGACCCGCCTGGCCAGCGGTTTCGGCGCTGCGCTTCTTGCGCTTTACTACCTTGCCCAGACGCCACTGATCCGGACGGATTACCGCGTTCCGGTCGAGGGTCATTACCTGGTGGTGAATAAGAATCTGGTGGAACTGCTGGTGCTTGTCGTGTTCCTGGCCCTGCCCGCTGGCAGACTGTGGGGGCTTGACCGGCTGTTGCAAGACTGGCGATCACGGAGGAAATCGGGCGCAAAGGAAGCAACCACGGCGCCTCCCGCTGTTTCTCTTTCCCGGCGTAGAACACTGGAAAACCTGATTGGCGCTCCCGTACTCGGTGTTTTGGGATTTGCTACTCACCGGAAGTACGAATGGGAAAAGGTCCATGCCATCACCGGAGCAACCATCAAATTGCAGGACCTGAGCCTGAAAGATCTGAAGGGCGAGCTTCCTAAAGGGACTCTTGGAGGCGTGAAAGTCAGCCGTGTGATTCTGGGTGGCAACCTGATTGGCGGCTACTCCCATTCGCGGGACCTCGTCTACGGCTCACAGCTTTTCAAGGCCTACAACACTGATCGCAAAGTCTTTGAAACGCTCGAACTGGCAGAACGAGCAGGCATCAACACTTTTTGCGCCGACCCGAATGAACTGCCCCTGTTCGCGAAATACCGCGAACTGAACTCATCCAAAATGCAGACGCTCGTCCAGGTGTGGGGACACCCCAAGCCAACAGATCTGAAGGGTACCGTTGACAAGGCCATCGATTACGGAGGGAACTTGCTCTACATTCGCGGAGTTGAGGGCGACCTTTTCGTCAAGAACGAACAGATCGATGTGCTGGGCAAGGCGCTGGACTACATCAAGAGCCGTGGTCTCCCGGCGGGGATTGGCGCGCACTCGATCGAGGTTCCGATTCAGTGCGAGAAGGAGGGCCTGAACCCGGACTTCTATGTCAAAACTCTGCATAGCGACAATTACTGGTCTGCAACGCCGCGAAAGGACCGCGTCGAATTCTCGATCATCGACCCGAAGCTTGCCCACGGTGAGTGGAAAGACAATATGTTCGACCTCTTTCCGGAAAAAACCATCGAGTTTATGGGAACTGTTAATAAGCCGTGGATCGCATTCAAGGTTCTGGCGGCCGGTGCCTTCCTTCCCAAGGACGGCTTTCGTTTTGCCTTTGAAAACGGTGCCGACTTTATTTGCGTCGGGATGTTTGACTTTCAGGTGGTCGAGGATGTTAACGTTGCCTCGGAAGTACTTTCAAGCTTGAAAAACCGCCAGCGTCCCTGGTACGCGTGAGTTGCGGATCGTTAATCGAGGCAAAAGAGCGCGTGGCGTTTGCGCAATGCGCCAGACAAACGGCCACCGCCGGCAAGAAACTCCATGAGTTCGAAGGGGCTGATTCGTACCGCGCTCGAACGGGCTCGTGCCTGCGTGCCCGTGAACTCCCACCCTCGCCTCTTTCAAGCACCTGAACTTCCCAGCCGGGCGTTTCGGTCGATGGGGACCTTGGCGACAATCGCGCTCGGCAGCGACTACGCTGACCGCATCGAGCCAGTGACCCAACAAGTTCGCGCCGTCTTTGACCGGCTGGAACGCGAAATGAGCGCCTACCGGTCTGACAGTGCCATCAGCGAGATTGCAAGAATGGCGGGCGTGGCCCCGGTCAAGGTCCCTGACGACACTTATCAGGTACTCAGCCTGGGACAGCGTTTTGGGAACCTGAGC
>JAJXZM010000052.1 GCA_021780055.1 Acidobacteriota bacterium | reverse complement strand
GGGGACAGCCGTCAGGCGGACCGCGGAGATGGGTTCTCCGCACACCTCGCAAGTGCCGTAGGTTCCCCGGGCGATTCGCGCCAGGGCGTCGTCGATGGCGCGCAGCAGCTTGCTATCGGTCTGGTGCAGGCGCACCTGGATGGCAGCCTCGCTGGCCGCGCTTGCTTGGTCGGCGGGATCCCCGTGCAGATGTCCGGCTGATGGCGCAAGCTCGTCTCTTCCCCTCCAGGCGGCAGAAAGTTCTTCCCGCTTGGCCAGCAACAGTTGTTTGTACCGCTCCAGTTCTTTTTGCTCCACTCCGTACCCTGCCTTTTCCTCGTGCATGGGTTACCCTCCGGCGCGAAAGCCGCAGCAGCCAAAAACTTGTTCCGGCATTGCCACGGACAGCGTATCGGCAGGACCCTCTCCAACCAGTATAATCGAGATTCCCCGTTTGGTGGAAGCAACACCCGCCTCAAGACGTGGAGATGTTTGAATGCGGTGGTGACTTTATGTGGCCATTTGAAAATGCCTGCTCCCCGGCACAAACCTCCGGGCCGACAAAAAAGCCGGGCGAAAAGTTTCCGCCCGGCGTTCAATCCTGAATTTTTCCAACGGCCGAAAGCTGTGGCGTGCGATCACGAATATTTTTCACCTATCGACCCGTGGCCGCGTGTGCCCACGTAAGCATCGGCGACGCCGGAATCCTCCGCATCCCCGGACGTCCATGAGGAAAGCATGTCATCCCCAGCCAGTTTCTGCAGCGCGCTGATGTTCTTCACCAGCAGCGTCGACCCTTTGACGGCAATCCAGCGGTGGTTTTTGAAGTCCCCCAGGGCGCGGGTTATGGTTTCCCGCGAGGTCCCAATCAGCTGGCCGATCTCCTCGTGGGTCAAGGTCAGCGTGGCGCGGACACCATCTTCGCGCTGCTCGCCGGATTCAACCCACTCCAGCACGAACCGAGCTACCCGCTTGCGGGCGGAATCGCACAACCCCAACGCCCGCAACTGCAGGCAGGCTTCCTGATAACTTGCGCTCAACTGCCTGGCCGCTTCCAGCGCCGCCTGCGGATAATTGTGCAGGAAGCGCAGGAAATCGTCGCGCCTCACAAAGCTGACCTGGCAGGGTTCAATTGTTTCCGCGGTGGCCTGGAACCCCGTGTGGGAAACGACCGCGTGCAGCCCCACGATTTCGCCCGGTCGCCCGATCCTAAGAATGATCACTTTGCCGCTGGCCGAACCAATTGAAATCTTCACCCGACCCGACATCAGAACAAACACTCCATGGGACTCCTGCCCCTCTACAAATAACGTCGCCCCGGTGGGATACGTGGTTGTTACTCTGATCGAGTCAAAGGCCCCGGCCATCTCCGGTGAGAGCGTTGTAAGGAAATTCGAAGCAGAGAAACGCTCGCGCCAAGCATTGTTTGCTTGTCCTGGTTGCATCTTCTCCTCCTTCCTTTTTCCAGTCGCCATGTCCCAGATGCTCTTCGCCCGCCAGCACTGCAGCTCATACAGTGACCAGATGGCTTCTGTGCCGGATTACTCGCCCAGTGTCAATTGCCCCCCCCGCAGCCCTCTCCGGACGAAACCCGGCATCCACCAGTCCGTTTCCGGGAAGGCTACAATGCCTGCCTGGCTAAAGTTCTGTGCCCCTCATGGTGATGCTGACTCCTTCTTTTAAACATACCACGCAATCAGCCTTCCTTTCATCTCTAAAACGTATCCCGGGCCAAATCATTTGATTAGAAGGAAAGGAGGGAAAGGTGACGAAGAACACATGATCGAATGGCGGCAGGGCGGCGATATTTCGTCATGGCTGTAATGCATGCGTCGATGGCGAGTCGTGTGACTGACAGCGATGTCAGAGTGCTCCGATTCCCGCCACCGTCAATCAGTCGGGAGCGTCCAGAAAGCAGATTTTCGGCGGCAAGGTTAAGCGATCAGCTTTTAAAACCGGCATCAGCTATAAAGGAAGGCCATATCATCAAGTTGAAAGGGGCCGGGTCTTTGAGGTCCTCATCGTCGGAGACGCGGTAAAAACTCTGTATCAGACTCTACAAAGACCCAACTCCGGACATCTACCCTGTCAAGCGCCTGCTGGCGTGGTTGTGCGGGCTTCCGTGATGCGCGGATAGACGACTCCGGCAATAATTCCGCCGATAATCGGCGCCAACCAGAAGAGCCAAAGCTGTTGGATGGCCCAACCTCCCGCAAAGAGCGCGGGGCCTGTGCTCCGCGCCGGATTCACCGAAGTATTCGTCACGGGAATGCTGACGAGATGGATGAGCGTCAGCGCCATGCCAATAGCCAGGCCCGCAAATCCGGATGCCGCCAGCTTGTCCGTAGCTCCCAGGATGATGACCACAAACAGAAACGTCATCACGATCTCGCAGATGAGACACGCATGAAGCGCATAGCCTCCCGGCGAATGTGTTCCGTAGCCGTTCGAGGCAAATCCACCAGCGAGGGTGAAAGAAGGCACTCCGGAAGCAATCTCGTAGAGTACAGCGCTGGCAATGATGGCTCCCACGACTTGCGCGACGATGTAGGGTATGACCTCACGCCATGGAAAGCGCCCGCCCGTAGCTAAGCCGATAGTGACCGCAGGATTGATATGGGCGCCCGAAATGTGTCCGATCGTGTAGCACATCGTGAGCTGCGCCAGGCCGAACGCAAGCGCAACTCCCACAAAGCCTATCCCCAAATTTGGAAATGCAGCCGCCAGGACCGCGGCGCCGCAACCTCCCAGAACCAAGCTGAACGTACCCAGGCATTCTGCACCTAACCGTTTCGTTAGCGGCATGGAAGTTTCTCCTCTCTTCGGATGACGAACCCTTTGGAACAGATTGCACCGCGACTATACTCCCGCGTTATGCGGCAGTCAACGCGTGTTGTGCCGGGGGTAATGCCCACCTCCAAGGTTGCGGTCTGTGAACCTTCTTTTGACTCGATGCATAATGGCGAAGGGAAACAACAAAGACGCACCGGAGCAAACATCCGGGGCTAGAATACAACCCTTGAGAAGAACTACGGACCGCGAAATCGCGGGGGTGCGCTGCCCTATCTAGAGCTCAATCCGCACAAAATAATTCTTTGTAAATTTTAACTTGACAATAGGGGTATCGCGTACTAAATATTTTGTCACCTGCCAATATCACAGTCGATCTGTTCACTGAGGAGGCGCCAATATGCGTCGCAAGGCTGTCTATCCAGGAACGCTGATCATTGTTGCGCTTGCCTTATCTTCTCTCTTCCTCCTGAGTCCTCACCCGGGAACCAAGGCCCAAACCACAACCAACTGCTGCGGGATCAACCCTCCAACCGCCCCGCGTGAGATGGTATTTCCTTATTACTCGCTGGCCGACGGCTTCAATTCAACGCTCTTTCTGGTCAGTGACTCCCCCGACCCGCTCAACTTTATCATCGTGGTCCATAGCCTCTCGGGCCAGACCGCGCTTTCGAATTCAATGAGCATCCAGCCAAGCGCGAAACTGCCCATTGACATTCGCAGTCTGCTCACCAGCCTGGGCGCTGACGTGACGGGAACCTTTTCGCAGGGTAGCGTGTCAGTATATCTTGAGGGGACTATCATGCCGCTGGCCGGGCAGATGACTGTGGAGAATCCCGCGCGCCACTGGGTGCACCAGGTGGACATGGTGGAAAATGATCCCGGCCGCAGCGACATTCCCGCCGTGCTCAGTGGCGAGTGGTGGGGCCTCTCTGGTGGCCGCGACGCCACCATCATGGTGACCAACGCCTCAGGAAACACCGTGACAGCGGACGTGTTTCTGGCCTTCGCAGGCAAGGAGCACAAGCTCGATCCGCTGGTTTTTAATGGCAATCAAACCAAGCTGCTTTCGGTGGCCGAGATGCTGGGAACATTGAACAGCAGCGCCTCAGAAGCGCCCGAAGGCAGGATCACCATCATTCAGCGCGGGCCAAACCCGTCGCTGGTGGCACAGGGCCGCGTGACTGATCCGGTGACGGGCTTTTCAACCACATTGGAATTCCCCGACCCAGCCCGCCAGCACGCCAGTGCCCTGCACGCCAGCGGCGTTCCGATTGGCACGCCCACAGCGGATTCGCCCTTTGCGGGGGACGGATATTTTACACCGCACGTGGTCGCTAGCAATCTGACCGACAAACCCCAGACGGTCACGATCACGCTTGGAGTACCCGGAAGGCGCCGGATGGAAGTCCGTGGAAGGCCCTGGTGGTTCCACCATTCCCCTTGCGTACGTGACAGGGCCATTCAATAAGGGCGCCAAAGACCCGAACGAGGCCATCACCCATCCTCCGAACCAGGACCCAGTAACGCTCACCGGCCG